>JAYWGE010000060.1:0-7532 GCA_043778455.1 bacterium | reverse complement strand
GAAAAGCCTTTCCGATTTGTCCGATACCAAAAGGCAGACGGCGTCGCTCGGTAAGTAAAATATTCTTAAAATTTACAAAAATACCTTGGGCAGTTTCTGGTCTCAAATATATTTTTTGGGCTGGATCATTACCGATTTTGTCTCTATTGGTTTCAAACATCAGGTTCATATACCGTGCTTCAGTCCAGTTACCTTGTTTTTTGGTATGAGGATTAATTAGTTCTTTTTCTACCACAAAAGCTGTGATTTGCTCGGGACTCCAGCCTTCTACATCCACATCGTGCTGGGCTTCAATCAGGTGATCTACTCGGAATCTATGCTTGGTTTCTTTGTCATCAATCAAACAATCGGCAAAACCTGCCACATGACCAGAGGCTTCCCAGACTTTTGGATTCATAAAAATACCCGCATCTAGCTCCACCATATCAGTTCGTTCGTAGATAAAATGTTGTTTCCAAATCCGTTTAATATTGTCTTTGAGTAAGACTCCTTTTGGACCATAATCCCAAGTATTGGCTAGTCCGCCATAAATTTCGGAGCCTTGATACACAAAGCCATTTCTTTTGGCGTAGTCGGAAATAGTTTTTAAGTCAGCTTTTGTATTCATTGTTTTTTTTGTAGTCATAGAAATTTTTGAGAATTAAACTTATAGTTTTGAGTTGATATTTTATTTTGCTAACATTATAACGAAGCATCTAGTTTTGTAAGTAATAATTTTTTTATTTGTACCTTTGCCAGAATTGTAATCAAAGGTAATTTCAAGCGGTGTAGAAAAATCTATTTCTTGAATTTTATGTTTGAGATCTAGTATGGAAATATCTTCATCAAGATAAACAATATAGAGTCTTGGATCAGCATCAAATCTCCCTTCATCTTGTAGTCTGTACAGATATTCAGCTACTTTGGAAGGGTTTTGACTTGCAATTTCTTTCCAGTTTTCACCGTAATCCTCAACAAATTGTTTTGTACAACTACGGCTCACTTTTTGATCAAAGCTGTAACCGTTTATAAAGAAGTCAACATTCAGACTATTAGTAAAAGTTGGCATGATATCTGGATTTTTATCAAATATAAGGGTCTCCAGATAGTCATTTCTAACTGTGTTAATTTCTTTTAATCTTCTATATTTTAATGCTGCATCTTTTACTTTTTCATCTTTTTCAGTTCTAATTATTTTTGAACTATTGAGAGTTTGTACAAAAGCATCAAATTGACCTTGACTAAACGGCCATGATATTTTACCAAGTCCTAAGTTTTCCCATTCTTCAATAAGAATTTGAATTGCTTGTTCACCGTTTTTGCCGCTATTGTACTTATCACTTTTTTCAAATAATTTTCTTAGAATATCTTTACAAATATCATAATCCCAATACTTAACAACTAGTTTTTTGGCTTCTTTAACTAATTGAGTTTTTTTGTAAACTGATAATTCTGGGATATTAACTTGCTTGGACATTTCTGTTAAAAGTAGGATAGTGTTATTGTTACTACCTACTATTTTTTTAACAATATTTTCATCAATGAAATCTTTAATATACATATTAATTTAATTTTTTAGTTGCTTGTTTTTAATTAAAATTCGGTGATATAGTTTTTTGCCGTTTAGCATAGCATTTGGGTTTTCTCCTATCAAATATTGACCAGCGTGTTCTTTGTTGTTGGTTTTTCCAAGTATTTCAAACTGTTTCGGGCTATATTTATTCAAAAAAGTTATTGGAACACCCATTACTCCACCATAATCTACTGGAATTTCTTTGGTTTTACTCACCTCTATAGCATCGTAATTGTCATATTTTGGATATGTTTTTAGATTATATTGTGAATTTAATATCAAATCTTCATGTCTTTTTTCAATCATAAGGTTTGTAAACCAATGCACACCAGCCACTCTTATTGTGCCTTCTTTACGGCTAGTGGCAGTCGCATAATCTTCATATAAAGTATTTATAAAATACCCTGCAAAACCCTTGAATCCATATCCTAGCCATAGTTTATTTTCCATAAATAGCCTAAAAATTTCTTTACATGTGATAGCGTTTTGATGCCCAATAATCAAAAACTTTTTGTCGTACCCTATCAATTGAGAAACATACTCACGGAAAAGGCTAAATGGTGGATTAGTAACAACAATATCGGTTTTTTCTAGTAATTGTATTACTTCTTTACTTCTAAAATCTCCGTCTCCTTCAAATTGATGCGTTGATGATTTTGACCCGTCATATTCTAGCCAAATAGCAGGTTCTGATTGTTTGTTTTCAAATAAAGCAACTTCTTGGTTTTTGTAGCAAGAAACAATTAGTTTTTTTAAGCCTAAAGTATCAAAGTTACTCAGAAAATATCTGTAAAAATTGCTTATTTTGGGATCATCACAATTACACAGTACTACTCTATCCTTAAAGTATTTTTTATAATTTTTAAGCTCGTCTTCAATATCGCTAAGCTGGGTATAAAACTCATCTTTTTTATTGGTTTTTGCTATATGAAGATTTTTATTAGTCAGATTAATCGGCATAATGTAGAGTCAGATCCATAAAGCGTTTAAAGTTTATTGAATTTATAGTTTTGGGTTGATAATCTTTTGAATTTGGGTTTTGAACCAAGTGGTGGAAGAGAGTTTATCTTGAGAGATATTAGGTTTATTGCTAAGATATTTTTTTACATCAAAGTAGGGATAGAACACATTAAAGTCATCAGAATTAAGGCTATCTTGAATCTCTTCTACTTTTTCAAATTGTGTATCTTTCCTCTTAAAATACAAATATTTTTTTCTAGCTTCTTTTATTTCCATTTTGACAAGACTGCTATTTTTAGCTTCCAACATAACTGCTTTATAAATTTCTATATCAAAATTTGGATATGCTTCTGCTACATTGTCTGGGTGATACAAATAACTTTCTATTGAATAAAAATCTAACACTTTTAATTTTGGATATTCTTTCTTGAGGGTAATAATCTCATCTGGTTTCATATAGTCTTTGTCTATTAAGCCGAAATATTGGCTATTTTTGACACGGAGTAAGATACTGTCTTTATCGTTTTCTTTGACAAATATAGTGTTTTTTATACCAAGTCCATTATAAATTATAACATTTTTATTTTCACAAAAGTAAATATCTTTACCCTCTAACATTTTCCCCAACATCTCTTTTGGTAGAGCAATTTCGTAAATATCAATATCTTTTTGCTTTGGCTCCAAAACCTGTGGAATATCAAAATCTAAATTGTCAAGGTCAGTAATTGCACCTCGTTCATATTCTTGAGTGTATTGAATAAATCCTAGTGAGTGTGAAGCTACCCAAACTTGATTATTTCCCAGCCAGTTTTCATTGATTTCTTTAAGTAGGTTTTTTTGAAGTGAAGTGTTGAGGTGAAGGTCTATTTCATCCAAAAAGATAATAGAGTCCTTATTGTAGGTTTTTTCTCTTGCAACGAAATTAAATAAAATCTCAAACACCATTTTTTCACCAGCACTAAGATTTTTATATTCTATATCTGAAATTCCTTTTTTGAAATTAAATTCTAAAGATAATCCATCACGAGGTAAACCAAAATTATTATATTCTAAACTAATTAAAGAACTTAAGCCAAAAATGTTATTAAAAGTAGAATTTAGTTTGGTGGTAAATTTTTTTACAACTTCTATATCTCCTTTTGTGTAGGCATCCAATTGATTATAAATAAAAATATCCAAATCATTTTCAAATCGCTTGTCAAAATCTGCAAAAGTATTAGGCCTATCTTGATCTTCGTTTATACTTGTTGTTGTACCGATCGTTGTTTTATTTATTCTTGGAGTATATCTAAAAGCTGTTCGTCCATAGAAAAGATTGGTGTCAAAATTTGTAGATTTACTTATATTAGAGGTATTATTGTTTTGCAATAACTGGAAATATTCTGAATCATTAAAGTCCAACCTAAGTTCAAAATTAGTTTTGTCTTTTGAATAATCATTAGCTTTAATTAGACCAAAAATACTTGTTTGAAACTTTGCTTTAACTAATTTATTTACTACTTCAAACCCATCAAAGATACAACTCTTACCGCTACCGTTAGCTCCGATTAACAGTACTAGTTTTGGGATTTCTTTTTCACCACTTAGATCTATAGTCAGGTCGGTAAAGCGTTTGAAGTTTTTGAGTTGCAGTTTTTGGATAAGCATATCGGTTGTAAATTATTGACAAATAGAAAAACACTATTTTAAACCCATCAGCCGTAAGAGATTTTGGACAGAGTTAGATTTATTTAAGTCATTTGAATACTTGACTTTAGAGTACATAACGCTTGTAAACAAAGAATACTGTTGAAAATGAATTTTGGGAATATAAAATGTAACATATTGACTAGTAATCTTATTGGTCAACATCATAATTTCGTAGCAATTATCAATCTCCAAAGCCCCCCACTCCAGTATATTTTTCCACAAAAAGGGTGATTCGTCCACAACAATTCCTAGTTCATTGAGAGTAATTTTGATAGTTTTGGGTGGCTGTAAATAAAAAATAACCACCATAACCCCTGCCAAAAAACTGCTTATAGTCCCAAAATAATTACCAAAAGCAATGTAACTACCAACCATAACTACAATAACACCAACAGCAAAAAGAGGCAGAACTATCGTGTTGGACATATCTTTACTTTTGTCCCGACCAACAATTTGGATATTTTGAATATCTTGAGTATTTTGCTCTGTGGTTTGTTTATCTGTATTCATAGCAAGTTTGTAAATTTTTTGTAATTTATATTGGTCGTAAAGTTTAAATATAAAGTTCTTCCATATTTTTTTTGTTATAGAGTACTCTCTGTCTTCTGTGCCAAATCACATAACCACAATAAAATAACACAACCGCCATAATTTGGCTAGGCATTAGGTAGGTCAAGTTAAAATATTCCTTTATATTGATCTGCAGAAAAGATGGCAAGTAAATCTTGAGCGAATCCAACCGAAAAAACTCAGTAACAAACCGAATTACTCCATAACCCATAGCGTATTTGGCAAAAACTAAACCGGAATTTTTGTGTGTGGAGTGGTTGTATTGGCTAAGTAAAACAAGCAAAAGAATAAAATTGGGAATAATCTCGTATAAAAAAGTAGGATGAAAGTACTTGGCACCCAACTCTCCATAAAAACTAGCCGTTTCAGGAACAAACATTTTCCAAAACACACTGGTTTCAGGTCCATAACCTTCATAATTAAAAAAATTACCAAACCGACCAACAATTTGACCAATGAGAACACTGGGAGCCAAAAAATCCAAAAACTCAAACAAATTAAATTTATAGCGTCTGCAATATAGCCAAATATATAATCCAGCAAAAACTATCGCCCCAAAAATTGCCAGTCCACCTTGAGAAATCTCCGTAATAATTGCCATTGGCTTGTCGGCAAAAACAGAAAAATTGAACAGTACAAAAAATAACCTTGCTCCAATAATCCCAAAAATTACCAAACCAACAACCAAACGATCAATTACATTGGCAGCAATAAAATTTTGACGAGACAAATATAACGCCATCGCATAGCCACAGAGCACACCCAAAAGCATACAAATGGAATAAAATCGAATGGACACTTCGCCAACCTGAATTGGTTCCCAGCATTCTTTTATTATACTTCCATCAGAATTTATGATAGTATTTGGGCAGATATTAGCTAGTTTTATAAAACCAAAATCGTTGATAACCACCTGCTGGGCAATAATAATTTTTTGATTGACTTTCCAAGAACGACTAAAAGTTTGTGAGAAAAAGAAGCCCAGTGGAATACTCACCACAAGACCAAAGATAGCCAAATAAATAGCCAACTTAGTAGGATTAAAATTGTTTATCAAACTCTGGATTTTGTTTTTTATTTTATTCATTTTAGATTTTCTATGATTTCTATTACTATTTAATTACGCCAAATTTTTCCATATAAATCGTTTCTACACCAAGAGATCTAAGTAAATCTTCGGTAGCTTTGACCATAAATGGATTGCCACAAATATAAAAATCACTGGACGGTAAGTCTTGAACTAGTTTTGGAATAATATCAGTTACCCGACCCAATTGTTTGGTGGCTGTTTGTTCTTGAGTTCCATCTTTGCCGTTCATATCATCGTAGCACGAGATCAGTTCCACTTGTGGTGTATTTTGGAAAAAATAGTAAGTAAAATCGTCATTTGGATTGAAGGCTCCAAAGAAAATTTGAATTTTTTGATCAGGATTAATATTCAAAATCTGCTCTACCATCGGTACAAAAGGAGCCAAACCCGTACTACTTGCGACAAAAGTCTTTGGTCTGTCGTTATTTACCACAAGAAACTGTCCGTTGCAACCAATCGCATCTATTGTCTCACCGACTTGCATTTCAATAGCTTTTTGAGAGCCTACCCCCATTGGTTTTGTATTAATCATAAGACCGATATACCGACCTTCTCCTTGAGCTAAATCAGGTAAATTATTAGTGTAAAAAGCAGGAGATTTAGCATCGCAATAAAATAAAGAGTAAGATCTATAGGTTTTTTCAGCCACCAAAAGAGACAAAAATTGCCCTGCGGTATACTTAAAATCATCAGTTGACTTAAAAATCATAGAGACTGCAGTTGGCAAAAAGTTAACTTTATGAACTAATTCTAGTTTTAGTTTGGGCATAATATAAGATAGATTTAGGTTAGATTTTATAAATTATTTGACAGTTTGTTATTGTTCCACTACAATATTAAGTATTGATGTATTTGTTGCTTTTGTCAAATAAACCACACTAATAAACTAAGCTGTTGCATTGCTATTTTGAAAAACATATCAAAAATCATTAAAACCAAAAAAAATTATGCCTATATCTCCACAAGAAATTATTTCAACCCCAAACGCACCTACTGCCCTAGGCCCTTACTCTCAAGCTATTTTTTGAAATAACATAATGTATTTGGCAGGTCAAATTCCTCTTGATCCTATTACTTCCGAGCTGGTCAACGGTGACATCCAAGCCCAAACCAAACAAGTTTTTGAGAATATCAAAGCTGTACTTAATACGAAACAAATGACCCTTAGCAATGTAATCAAATGTGAGGTTTATCTTATTGATCTTGATGATTTTGCCGAAATGAATGAAGTTTATGCTCAGTGTTTTGGCGATCACAAGCCTGCCCGAACCACAGTGCAAGTCTCCAAGTTACCCAAAGGTGCCAAAATTGAAATTACCACCGTGGCGATTTTGTGAAGTCTTTAGTAATTTTTACTGCAGAAAAACTCCCATTTGATTGGGAGAACATTATTTTTGGTTTGTTTTAAATTTATTTGTGGTGGACCTTAGGGGATTCGAACCCCTCACCTCTTCCATGCCATGGAAGCGCTCTAGCCAAATGAGCTAAAGGCCCTAAATTAAATTGAAATACAGATTGAAATAAAAAAGCTACAAGAGTGTAGTTTAAAATTTTATTTAGTTGGATGTATTGATATGGTGGTCCCGATGGGATTCGAACCCATGACCAAAGGATTAAAAGTCCTCTGCTCTACCAGCTGAGCTACAGAACCATACCAACATTTATAATAAT
>JAYWGE010000059.1:0-2635 GCA_043778455.1 bacterium | reverse complement strand
AATATACCCAAACCTATATCAACTTTCCTAAACTTGCACACAAAATTGCTCTGAACGAAAGAGTTTACTACTCATTGAAAAGTGATTAGTGTAAGTTGGAAGTGGTGTTAGTATATACCCAATAATTATATTTTTATTTTATAAAATTTACCTTTCTTATGTTATCCAACAGTCGTTTTTTTACTGGTTTACTTCTTGTAGTTTTTACAATTTCTTCGCTATTTTCAATCACAGCATCAGCTCAATCTAAAATTAAAAAACAAAGAAAAACTGTAGACATAGTTGCTATTAAGCCAAATGGTAACAGGGTTTTGGAGTTACAAGGCAAACAAATTGAAATTTCTAAAACAATATTAGATGAAGCTCAAACAGCTTATGATTCACTTTCAGAACAAACCAAAACCAAACTAGATGAAGAAGTTGCCAAAAGTAGCTTTGCACAAGCTGTAGTTGGAGCTGGGTTTATAGGAGTTATAGCACAATATGTTGGTATTGGAGTGTGGAATGTTGCACAATTTTGTGGTTTTAACCCTGGTGCTTGCGTTGCTATTGCAAATGGAATTATTAGCGGAGCTAGGGCATACCAAAATAGAGATAATATTAAAAAACAAATCTGTGCAAAAGTTAGATGTTAATTCATTATTTTAATTAGTTAAATTTACATTCATTATGTGGTCTAGACACTTTACCCCCAAATTAATCAAAGATTTTCTTAAGCCAATTCGCCCTAGTAATATAAAAGCCACAGTAGATAAAACTACTCAAAAATGGCAAAAAATTGCTGACGCTACTCCTGATTATTTGGTTGGTGAAGTTATGCTAGAGACTATGAAAAAAGATATCTGGACAGACAAACTATCTCCTGCCTTCAGTGGTTTAACCAAGTTTTTATTTGTAGATTTGTTCCAATCTGGTTATTTTTTATTTAGACTCAAACTAACTAAGCCATTTACCAAACCCAGCAACTACAACAAAATAGTAGATAACTACAAAATTTTAACCACCAATAGTTACAACACAGCTATTTATTGGAATCTAAAAGGTATGCTAAACAACAACGAGCTGAACCAAGAAGAGTTTAATGAAAAAATAAAACTAGCCCCCGCAATCGCCCAAGCCCAAGCCAACTTGGAAACTGAAAATATTACCTATAAAGCCATAAGCTAAAATTTTATGTACGAAGTTCTACTAAATCTATTTTTTAGCTATATCCCACCACTAATCGCTATTTACGCCATTGGTACAGACAAATACTGGAAAATCTTACCAAAAAAAATCTTGATTATAGCTATAGTTTGCTTTGTTATACACTTCTGGTTTTTAAATGGGCTAGATAGTTTTAGTAGAGCTAGTTTTTGGGCAGTTTTTGGTGGATTTTTTCTAGTTGGCAGGGGTGGAGCTTATTTTATTTGGTAGAACAATAGTAGGATTTCAAATATAAATTATTATTCAATGGTCAAAAAAATTATTAATGCAACGCTTGTCCTGTCAATCCTAATGGTGGCAGGTTTTTTATTTAACTATTTTTATTTTTATGAATCACGAAAAGCCGAAACTCATCTCCAAAACTCAAACTTAGAATTGGCAAGTTTAAACCTTCAAAGCTTTAGATCCAAAAATTTATTGGGTCAAAATATTTCAATTGCCGTGTTAGATACTGGAATTGACAAAACCCATAACGAACTAAAAGATAGAGTTTTTTATGAAGCCTGTTTTTCTAGTAATACTAACAAATATCAAGGTCTATGCAAAAATAATCCAAATAACGATCAAAATACAGATTTTGGTTTAGATTCAGGTTTGCCTTGCCAAGACGAACTTGCTAATTGTGATCATGGTACAGCTGTTGCAGGTCTAATTTCGGGGAAATATGGAATAGCTCCGCAGTCCAAACTTTTGTCATTTCAGGTTTATTCTAGGCTCAAAAATTTAAAAACTAATCAAACCACAGATAAAATTATTATTCAAAAACAAGATTATCAACAGGCACTTATTCACATTTTGGGCTTAATTGAGACAAAACAGCAAAAAATTGACATAGTCAACCTCAGTTTTAACACAGAGTATTTTGCAGAAAATTATTGCGATAACTATGATCCTATTTTGTTCAACTTGGTCAATAAATTAATTGATAAAAATGTAATTGTCATTAATTCCAGTGGTAATAATGGCTTTAATGGTTTTGACAAAAGCTCCAAAAAATTAGCTTTTCCATCGTGTTTATCAAATATTATATCAGTTGGATCTATTGATAACGGAATAGGAGAAACAAAACTTGATGATATTTCTGACTTTTCTAATAACTCGTCTGTTTTGGTAACTAGCACAATTGGCAAGTATTTAAGCGTAGCCGTTCCTGATGACATAGACAAAAATAAAACTGTAATGCAATATGGCACATCGCTTTCAGCTGGAATAATGAGTGGATTAGTGGCTATTATGAAACAAGAAAACCCAAATCTAAACCAAAATTTATTGTTACAGAAACTTAGAAAAAACTAAACCTTAAGTTTTGTAAACTTGAAACTAAGTAGTTTATACCCAATCCTTTGTCAACATTCACAAACTTACACACAGAATTGCTTTGAAAGTAAGGATTTACTACTTAGTGAAAAGTAATTAGTGTAAGCTTAGG
>JAYWGE010000058.1:0-7657 GCA_043778455.1 bacterium | reverse complement strand
CGTTATACTCAAACATATCAACTTTTACAGACTTGCATACAAAATTGCTTTGAACTAAAGGATTTACTGCTTAACGAAAAGTAATTAGTACAAGTTTAGTGCTATTTATTCACAGATATAATGATAGTCTTATCAGTGCTAGTTAGACCATTATCAAGGTTTAAACAGTCTAAATACACCACCAAAACCTAACTCCCCCAATCCATGTCCACTATCCCGCATTCAGAACTAACTACCAGACGCCAAAAAATCCTTGACAATATGGAGGACAACTCAGTGTTTATCTTATTTTCAGCCCAAATTATTAGTCGTAACGCCGATGTAGAATATCCTTTTCGGCAGGATAGCAGTTTTTGGTATCTCACGGGACACAACGAACCCAATTCTTGTCTGATTTTGAGCAAAAAATCCAATTTAGAAAAAACTGTAACTCACCAGCAAATATTGACGCGAGGTCGCAATAAAGCCCAAGAAATATGGACAGGCCGGCAGTTGGATATTGTGGAAGTGTCTGAGTTGGTGGATATTGCTGACGTTGGATTATTTGAGGATTTGGAAATAATTTTACCTCAAGCTTTGGTTGGCACACAAACTGTTTATGTAGACCTTGGTGGTAGTTATCAACATTTTCACGACCAAATTCAAACTCTCATTTTTGGTAACCAAAGGCGATCCAGCTCCGAAAACATAACTACAATTCATAAAACCAGTATTTTGACAACTCCACTAAGACTGATCAAAAGTCAATGGGAAATAGCTCAACTCCAAATTTCTAGCGATATAGCCATAATAGCTCATAAAAATATCGGTAAAAGAATAAGACAGGACAGTAATCTGTATGAAAATCAGATTGAAGCCGACCTATATCACAGCTTTAAGTCTCAAAATGTGGACTGGTCGTATCCTGCCATCGTCGCCAGTGGTTCTAATGCGTGTATTTTGCACTACATCCAAAACGACCAAATAATTCAAAAAAACGGCTTGGTGCTAGTCGACGCTGGGTGTGAATATGGCTATTATGCCAGTGATATTACGAGATGTTATCCGGCAGGTGGCAAGTTTTCTGAACCTCAAAAAGAAATTTATAATCTAGTTCTCAAAGCCCAATTGGAATGTATAGCCGAGCTTGGTAGACCAAATGCAACCACCATTTCTTTTCACAATAAAGCTGTGGAGGTTTTGACTCAAGGACTGATAAATCTAAGTATTCTTACAGGTAGCTTGGAGGAAAATATCCAAAACAAAACCTATAGCAAGTATTTTATGCACGGCACAGGGCATTTTTTGGGGCTAGACGTCCACGATGTTGGTAGTTACAAAAACCTAGACGGCACACGAGCCGACACAAAATTGGTAGCAGGAATGGTGTTGACTGTTGAGCCTGGTTTATATTTTGACCCAGAAGATATATTTATTCCAAGTCAATATCGGGGCATCGGCGTCAGGATTGAGGACAATATTGTGATCACCAAAAATGGCACACTCAACTTAACCCAAAATCTACCCAAAAGTATTGATGCAATAGAGGGTTTGTGATAAGTGGTCAACTAAAAAATCTCCAACAAAAAAAGAGGTATCTGTCGCCTCTGATAATAATAAAATAGGCCGATACCTCTAAGATACAAAGCGTTAGCTAGGGTTGAGATTTTTCTACCTATATTATATTTAAAGAATAAAAATATAGATTTTTGTAGTGTTTTTTTGTATTATTTTATTTTTTATGTTTTTTGTTTGTTTGCGTAAACCCGACCTCTCAACGACAGTCGCCGATTTACAAATATAGGCAGAAAACAAGTCTATTATAATTTTTATACTAAGTTTTATGATAGTTTAACATTTAGGATAGCTATGCTTTCTGTCTAATTTTTTGTTTAGTATTTTTTGTTATTGTTACTAATACTAAGTATACTTTACTTTTTTTGTGTAGTCAAATGTTATTTCAATCTTGGCTCAAATCTTGGCTCAAAAAGACCAATAAGCGGTGTGATAACTAAATTAATAGTCTTGTTAAAAAGTTTTAAAATTATTTTTTATTGACAGATATTGGTTTATTGAGTTTAATTAAACTATGAGTAATCAAAACAACAAAAACAGTATTAATCATAATCATAAACCTTTTGACTGTAATCTCACAAGTTCTCAGATAGAGTTTTTGGAATCTGCTAATTTGATGGAAGAAATTGATAATTGTAGTAGTGTTGAGGAGGTTTTGGATATACTTGCTCTTGCCAAAAAAGAGTTACAAGATCAAATATTTGATAATATTCATAGACGAGAGATTCTTAATCCCTATAAAATGACAATGGTAGACCCAGCAGCTCTGCAAAAAAGCCTTGGTACAATGGTCAAAAATGGCTGTGAAACTGCGATTATAGAGGTATCTAGTCAGGGCTTGGAGCAAAATCGGCATTGGGGTTTGGGGAAGTTTGTGATTGCCAGTTTTCTTAATTTGTATCCTGAGCATATTGAAAGCCACGGTAGTTTTGAAAACTATAAACAAGCCAAAATGAAACTATTTCAAAATCTCCACAAAAATGGAATAGCTATTGGCAACGGCAACGACCAATATTGCAATGAAATGCTCCAAATAGCTCCAACAACTGCACCCAAACATATCGTTACAGCTGGGGTTGATTACCAAGTTTTGCCATATAGCCACACGATGTTCAAATCTTTTTGGGTCAAGGATAGCTCAAGTAATTACCCTAATAACTTAAATAAATTGGAAAATCATAGTTTTTTTGTGGCTGATTTTGAGGTAGAAAACTCAGTTTTGGCAGGAAATATTACGGATAAATATCTTCAAAAATACCATAGCCGACATTTTGACTACAAAGTTCTTTTCCAAAACTACTACCCAATACCAGGCAGGATGGAGTGGGTGGTGCAAAATAACAAAGTGGTTTTTGAAGGGTAAGTTTGAAAACTAAAATAATTGTAAGTTTATGTTTAATATAAGAGTTTTTGGAGTTTTCTTGGCTATTTTGGGCTGTTTTGTTCTTGGAGTTTTTTTGTCTTTTGAATACAGTTTACAAGACAACCTGCGATTGCCAACCAGCTTTAACTTGTCTTATTTACCATCTGAATTACCCAAATTTCAACTACCCAACTTTTTATCTAAATAATTTACTCTATTTTTACCCTATAACTTAACTATGTTTAACGCAATTCTTGGCAATGCCAGTCAGCTCAATAGCAAAACCCTAACGGAGCAATACGGTTGGTTACTTGCCAACAACGAAGGTTTTCAGGTCGGCTTTATGCTTATCAGAGATCTCTTTGTTTTGACCAACTTTCGCCTAATTTTTATCAATAAACAAGGTATTACGGGACACAAGATGGAGGTTATGTCTATTCCCTACAAAAGAATTATTAAATTTAGTGTAGAATCTGCAGGAACTTTTGATTTTGACAGTGAACTAAAAATTTGGATTCAAGGACAAAGCGAACCTATTGTTAATAAGTTTAGGAAAGATTATAACATCAAAGAAGTTTACAGAATTTTGAGTAATTTTGTGATCCAAAACTAGTTTAAAACAAGTCTGCTGACCAAATAAATAATCAAGCCAATGTTTAAGATTGCAATTGCTATCAAGATTACTCTTTGGTATTTGTTGGCTTTGGCATAGTTCCACTCCATAATATTGGGCATGAGCACTATTCCTGCCACTACATTGACGGTTCCTGCTAGGTATTGCCCATTAAAAATAGCATCATTGAGACCCAAGGCGATGAGGACGACGCATACAATTGACATTACTTTGTTGATAACCGGATTAGAAGAGCTAGAATTTTGCATATAAACTATTTTTTGACAAGTGGTAATTTATTCCTCTCCTACAGGAGAGGTTAGGTGAGGTTTTTTTGAATAAGTTTTAATCCAGTATTCGCTCCCAAGTAAAGTTAGTGCCATCGTAATCTCGTCCAAAATGTCCATATTGGCTGGTGATTGCAAATATTGGTTGTCTTAAGTTCAAAAAGTCAATAATTGCCTTGGGTCGTAGGTCAAAATTGGTATTGATCCAGCTCAAAATTTCTTGTTCTTCCATTATTAAATCTCCAAAAAGACTTATGGAAGTAGGTTTGGCAACCCCGATAGCATAGCTAATTTGAATTTCACAATTATTTGCCCAGCCTTTTGCAACAATATTCTTGGCAAGAAACCGAGCCATATATGCCCCAGAACGATCTACTTTGGAGGAATCCTTACCACTAAAAGCTCCACCTCCCACTCGTCCCCAGCCACCATAACCATCCACAATAATTTTTCGCCCTGTCAAACCACTGTCAGCCACAGGACCTCCAACAATAAAGCTACCCGATGGATTAATAATCAATTTGGTTGTGGTGTCAATATATTGCTCAAGATTGTTTTGAGGTACAAACTCACCATAGATTATATCTTGTATGATATGTTGGATTTGGTCTTGGGTATAATTGGCGGGATGCTGGGTGGACACCAAAATGGTATCAATTCGTTTGATGGTTTGGTCTGAGTTGTATTCTACCGTGATTTGAGTTTTGGCATCTGGCCCAAATTTATGAGCTGTTTTATTGTTTACTTTGTTATCTGTTTGGTTGGTAATTAGATAAGCCAGTTTGTGAGCCAAAATTATTGGTAGTGGCATCAATTCTTTGGTTTGATTACAGGCATAGCCAAACATAATTCCTTGATCACCAGCCCCAATATCATAGTTGTCCTTAAATACCGCTTTGTTAATTTCGGGTGATTGCTCGGAGATATTTAGTACGATATTGCAAGTATTTCCATCAAAACAAGCCTCAGATTTGTCATAACCAATACTACAAATTGCCTGTCTGACAACGGCTGAAATGTTCACAACAGCGGTACTAGTTAGTTCACCAACTACATAAATGGTGTCGCCTTTGACACAGCAATCTATGGCAACTTTAGAGTTGGGATCTTGGGTCAGGTGAGCGTCCAAAATACTGTCGGATACAAAATCACAGACTTTGTCAGGATGACCTGCTGAGACAGATTCTGAGGTAAACAAAAAAGTTTTGGATTGGTTTATGTTTTGAGTTGTAGGCATATTTAGTTTTTTGGTAATGGTAAAATTAGCAATGATAATTTGGAGAATAGTTGTCCGAAGGAGATTGTCCCAAAGGGACTGGGGATTTTTGGTTGTTAAAAATATAGGTATAATTTATATATCAACTATATACTGACCACTATCCTATTAAAATTTATAGAAACTGGTTATAATCTTTAAATTATTATATTTTCTGTTATTTGAATTATTACAGCTAAACCTACTCCAAACTATACATTTATCAAAGCTAATTAGCTAATTATTATGATATTTGAGGAGATCTTTCGCTTTGCTCAAGATGACAGTTATTATAAATTTCTATAAACTTAGTTAATATTTACTTTGTCTATTTGATTTTTACACCAAAGAACCTGTCAAAGTAGGACAGTATATCTGCAGAAACTTGATCAATTGGTTTGCGTCCATCCAAGGTAAACACAGAGGCTTTGGCGCCTAGTTGGTAAATACTGGTGATGAGAGCAAAGTTTTCACTGTACATTTTGGTGTAGCGTTTTTTGGTACCTTCAATGTCATCGTCTTCAGCTCGTTTGTACGGAACGACACCTTCTTGGCAGTTGGCTTGAGCTTCTTCAAAAGAGATAAATGGCTTGGTAATATTGGGGACATAATACCGTTTGGAGGCTCTTTCTAAGACTTCTACAATATCTAAATGAAGATGAAAAATACACACTTCAACTTTTTGAGAGTCCATAAAGCCTGATAGCCACTTGGCTTCTTCTACCAATCTACCTGGGCCTTCCACGATCATTCCTTGCCTTCGCATAACGCAACCCACGATAGCAGACTCAATAATGTATTTTAGATCTTCAGAATCTACAGGATTACTTGCCATCATATCTCGCTTGACCCGTTTGGCTACGGCAACATCTTCAGGCTTGGCATCAGGGTTAATTGTATCTATTTCTTGCTTCATATCTCCAATATTGCGTTGGACAAACGACCGTAATTCTGCTCCAAAATCAAGGTGATACCGCTCAGGAAAGAGGTTTTTGAGAAAGTTGGACTGAGTACCTTTACCTGCATTTGGTGGGCCATATAAAATGATAATTTGGGGAAGAGAGCCTGTTGTGTTCATAATAATAAGAGATAAGATAAATTGAAGTAAAAATAGAAATTGGAACGGATTATTGCATTTGCAAACTTTTTAATTAAACCTCAATCTTGCAGTTTTGTCAAGTTTTGGAAAATATGGTTTAAAATATAAACTAAAACACCTTACTCAGCCATTGCTACAGAAAAATAAAAACCTCCAAAAGTAAGTCTAATTTAGTTTATTTGGTGTATTTTGGGTAGGTGTCGCGCTTTAGATTTGAATTGGAGAAAATGGTTTTTGACAAAATGGGTGGTTTGTGTGATACTTAAATTATATGACTAATAGCCAAAACAATATTTAAAATAATCTTATGTATGTAAACCAAAAAACTGGTATGACCTTAAATCAAGATGACCTTGAAAAAATTGCATGTTTTATTTCAACGAAAAATTTAGAAGCTATCAAGAAAGGTAAATTACCAAAATCAAAGTTTGATAAAATCATAAAAGCTATAAAGTATCTAAATATAGAAAAGTATAAAGTACTTGACGAAGATGATTTGAGATATGCATGTATAGAAATAAAAAAGAGACAGAAAATAATAGAAACACAAGCACAGCGAAAAGTATTAGATCTACTTGATATAAAAGGCTTAGTACAAGTACATAATTCTGATTGCATAAAAATAATTATTGGAAAAAACGCTACTAGTATCAAGTTTAGTAATTTACCATATTTAAATATAGTTAATTTTTATTCTGATATTCAATATACACAACTATTTAACCAAGCTGACGCTGAAACTAAAAAAATTCTTAATGCAGAAAATGTAACAATTAGTATAAGATTAAAAACAACAATATTTCCTAAGGTAAGAATAACGGACTACGGTGTATTGGATTTTTCAGATATAAAAGGTGATATAAAAGTAATTTGTTCTGATTGTATCAAAATAATCATTGGTGAAAATGTTACAGGCATAAACTTTGCTAATTTACCAGATCTAAAAATAGTTAGTTTTTATTCTGATAGGCAAGGAATAAGTTTGTTTAATATCGCTGGTTTGGATACTAAATTTATTCTCAAGAGCTGTGCAAAAACTGTCAAACATAAACTAGGCAAAAAAACTGAAGAACCCAAAAAAGAAATCCCCAAAAAGATTATTCCAGAAGTGAGTATGTCAAAAATTGAGGGTATAAATACCATTTCCAAAAAATTACTTCATATCTATCACCCTGACAAAAATCATAATTCCGACATAGAAATTGAGGTTTATAACGATATTACCAAGAGAATTTTGGAGTACAAAAAAAATAACAATTTTGAAGCCTTGTGTGATATGGAAAAAAACCATGTCAAAATCCTTAATGATTTCTATGAACAAAGAAAACCAAAAACTATAATTTAATAATGTCAACTTTCCAACCAACCACTGAGCAAACCGATATTTTGGCGGCGATTCTTGACCCAAGTTTGACCAATATCAAAATCCGAGCTTTTGCGGGAACGGGTAAAACCAGTACTTTGGTGTGGATTGCCTCACAACTGG
>JAYWGE010000057.1:0-7698 GCA_043778455.1 bacterium | reverse complement strand
CCAACCTTGCCATTCTTGGTAACGCTGTGATTTTGACCCAACAACGCCGTGGCACCAAGGTAGATCTTAGAAATATTGATCTTTTTGACCCAAGCTCGTACGAACTACTGACCAAAGGACGAACTATGGGCTTGTTTCAGCTATCAGGCCCTGCGATGACCAAGTTTTTGGTACAAATGCAACCTACCCGAGTCCAAGATTTGATGGCGATGGTAGCACTTTATAGACCTGGCCCAATGGCAAATATCCCTGATTATATCAAGCGAAAAAACAACAACAAACTCATCAAATACTATGTTCCTGCTATGGAAAAATGGATGCAAGATAGTTATGGAGTTTTGGTATACCAAGATGATGTACTTTATACGGCGATTTATTTGGCGGGATACGACTGGGCAGAAGTGGATGTCCTTCGAAAAGGTATGGGTAAAAAAATCAAAGAAGTCATTGACGCTCAGCACATCAAGTTTGTGGAAGGTTGTCAGTCCCACAGTGGCTTTACAAAAGAAGAATCGGAATCTATTTGGGATTTGGTGGTGCCGTTTTCAGCGTATGGATTTAACAAGGCTCACGCGGCTAGTTATGGAATGATTGCTTATTGGACGGCGTATATGAAAGCCGAATATACTGTAGAATTTATGACAGCACTGATGACCAGCGAAAGTAATGTCTTACCCAAAATTGCCCAAGCGATTAATGAATGTCAAGAAATGGGTATTGCAGTCTTGCCCCCTGATGTCAACAAATCTTACTTGAGTTTTCATATTGAGGATAATAAAACAATTCGCTATGGATTTGCATCAGTCAAAAACCTTGGTACGGATGTCATCAAATATATGATTAGTGAGCGAGACAAAGCAGGAAATTATACAGATCTTGACAATTTTTTGGATCGGATGTCACCTTTTCAAGGATTTAACAAACGGGGCTTGGAGGCACTGATTTACTCGGGGGCATTGGATGATATTGGCTGTAGATAGGGTTGAGTATTATTATTTTTGGGCTTTTTATTTACTTTTTACTTTACAAAAACTAAAACTTTGTTTATCATTAAGAAGTAAAGATAATTAATCTAAAATTCAAAAAACTAAGTATAAAAACAAGTATAAAATTGCCAAAAATATAAATATAAGATATAATAAAGAAGTACAATTAAACCAAATAAAAAACATAAACATAATACAAATTTAAGATTCTAATGTCTTTGATCAACCCAAACAACTTGACAAATCAAAACAAAACTAAATCAACAACTCCCACTGTAGATCTAATTCCTGTGGAAAAAAATATAATTGAGTCCAAGGGTGTGTATGGTAAAAAAATAGACGGAATCCATCACAAATTAATTCTCCCAACCCAAATATTACTCACACCGCTTGCCCCAAAAACTGTTCATAATCACAAAAATCACACTTTTATAGATTCTCCAAAAAAACCTGAAGAACAAAAAAAAGAACAAAACCCTAACCTAAAACCTATTTTGGCAACTATGCCAAGTCTTGGATCTCAAAGATTACTTGAATTTAAGCTCAAAATTGCTCACCAAAAACTACAACAAGAAATATTTCAATTAGACCTGCGGTCAAAAAATAACCACTACAACAATAAATATCAAGACTATCAACCTAACTTTACATTGGTAGGCGAGGTTTTTGACAGTTTTAATGCTTACAAAAATAACCAAAGAGTTGACCAAAAATTTAGCCAAAGAATTAAAAGAGTCAGTTTGGCGGATGCCAATCACAATATTCTTGACAAAGATTACAACGATGAGCTAAAAAACCAAAAAAATAACCAAAAAACCAACTCTACCCAGTTTGTTCCTACAGTCTACTCTGTTCCTAGTTTTGAAGATACGCCTAATCTACCACCCTATAGCTCCGACAAAAACCTTACATTTGGCTCCACTTTTATTGCATCCAATATCAGCAACGATCTTTTATCCAACCCTAACAAACAAAAACTAAACCTATCAGAATTGGGTCAAGAAATCAAACACCACAACATAAGAGCTAAAATCAAAAGTGCCCAAAAAATCCGAAAATACTCGTACTTGGGTACACTAGTCGCCTCTGCTATCCTTTTTGCTACTTTATTTTTGGGTTATAGTAACACGGCTAGTTATGTAGCAAATAACAAACAAAGAACTGCCGCGGCTGATTCTGTTACCCAAACCAATAGATCAAATCAAACCAGCCCAACCGACCAAAAAAAACTAGACTATACCAATTGGATTACCAAGCAAAATAACAACAAGTATGCTCCTGCCAGTGAGGATCTTGATGGCGATGGTTTGACTAACTATGAAGAGTTTTTACTTGGTTCCGATCCCCTAAAAAAAAATAGTTGCACCCCAAAATCCACTGATTTGGAAAACTTGGTCAACCTCATAAACCCAAAGACTTGTGTGCCAATAGATTTTAAGAACGACGCTGAAGTCAAAAAATTCTCAGAGGTGATCAACATCCCACAAATTCAAAAAGAACTAATCAAAGATGTGCAAACCAAATTTCAAACCCAATCAAACGAAGTAAACCTATTGCCAAAATCAGTCACAAAATCTTTTTTGGACATTAATAACAAACAAACCATCTCCCAAATAAGCTCTCAACCAACAACAATATCTAGCCAAGCATTATCTCAAAATTCTTCCCAAAACTCATCTCTAGCTGTTAGCAGTCTCGCACCAATTTCCACCGTTGTTGTTTCCAGCCAAATTTCTTCCATAATTTCCACTAGTTCCGTGGATAGTGTTGTGCTTAGCCCTAGCTCTCAACCAACAATCATAAATCCCAGCTCTAGTATTTCCAGTGTAGCAACAGATTCAAAAACGGCTGAAAAAGTTGTTCAAAAAGTAGCTGATTATGTCCAAAACTACCGATCGTTTGATAGTGTAGATTCTCAGGTTGGTTTACCTATTGACCCTAGTCATTTTGTCAAAGTTAGCCAAGACTATGGAGTCCCCCTCAAGTATGTTCTTGCAATGGGACGGTACGAAAGTCGCTATGGAACGGATCAGCACAACGCAGATGGTAGTCTAAACAGAATTGGTCGGCACAAAAATATGTTTTCCATTGGTTTGGATGACGACGGTGGTAGTATTACATATGACACTTGGGAAGAGGGGGCCAATGCCTTTGGTAAATGGTACAAGAAGTTTGAGGATAGAGGAGTTTCTGACTGCACAAAATGGAGAATTTATAACCCCAACGGTGATTATTGCCAAAAAATAGAAAGCCTAGCTACCCAAATTGATGGTTATCTCAAAAGCTAAAAACTAAGCTAAAATTGAAATGAAAACAGCCTTGACTAAATACAAAAAATGTAGTATAATAAGAACACAGATTGACCAAAAAACCAGCTCAAACCACAAATTATTACAATATTATATTTATATGCCCCAGCCAAAATCACCTGAATCAACAGAGGATGTTTTTTATCCTGAAACTGCCACTTCAATTAAATTTTTAGAAAGTGTTGTAGATATTTTTAAACAAAACAACATTGATTTGATAAAATTAGAACATTATCATAATTTACTTAAAGGGATAAAGAAGCTAAGAGAGTTCTTTGTTGAAATTAGAGAAAAAACTGAAAACACAATAACTATTAAAAATTTTATAATAGAGCTATTCACAGATTTGGAACAAAATGAAACAAATTTTGAGCAAAAAGCTTTATCTGATATCAATAAACTTTTAAGAAATAGCGGGAATGAAGAGTTAAATCAAGAACAAAATGTTTCTTTAGCAGACAGTATTTTTAAATTAAATACTTTTCAACAAATATCTTTTGGCGGTTCTGATAATAGAAACTTAGCAAAAAAAGTATTACTTCAAGTTTTGGAACAAATAGATGCAAAATAAAATACAAACCAGCAAAAATAGCTCACGGACACAAATTTTGAGGTTTCGCAACACTCTTACCCCTGACCAAATTGGGGGGTTTTCCGCAGGTATCCAAAATAAAATTATTGAGTCCAAAGTTTTCAAAAAAGCAAAAATTATCCATATTTACAAACATTTTGGATCAGAGGTGATGACAAACCAAATAATTGAGGCGGGATTTGTTGCTAACAAAAAAATAATTGTAACCCAAACTTTGCCAAAAGGTAAGATGTTACATTTTGAGGTTTTTGAGCATACAGTTTTTGAGCAAGACAAATTTGGTATCAGTTATCCTTGCCAAAACACACCCAACAATTGTATTAAGTTTGATATTTGTAAGCTTGATAATAATGATTTGGTGATTGTCCCACTGGTAGCTTTTGACTTACAAAACAATAGAATTGGCTATGGTGGTGGTTATTACGATAGGTTTTTGAGCCAACTAAATCCCGAAGTTACTAAAATTGGCTTGGCTTTTGAATGTCAGCAAGTAAATCAAATTATTCCACAAAAGTTTGATGTAGCTTTGGACTGTATTGTAACACAAAACTAACTTTTTATACTCAAAGATTATCATCATTCAAAATAACTACCAAATACTATTTTTGTCAAAACCTACATTACCCATAACTATGGACAAATTATTCCACAAAAACTGTCTTGAGACAAAAAACACCAAATGTTGAGCCACCCAACCAAGTAAAATCCCTGTCAAAACAGCAAATAAGAAACTGATCATTATCTCAAAAAACTTAAACAGCCAAACATAATCGCAATTTAGTATCTTGAGTAACTCATAAAATTTCTGATTGGATTGCAAGTTATTCCTAATGCCAAAAACAACAAAAACACTTGATATAAAACTCGATAATCCGAGTAAAGTTTTGAATACAACAACATTGTCATACAAAAGATCATAAGCCATATAGCTACTCCTAACATATTGACTTTGCTGACCTTCAAGCTTTATAAATTTGTCTTGACTGGCTTTGGTTCTGTGGGCGAAAATATAATTTTTGGTGGTATTCCACTTTTGTTTTGCAAATAGTTTTTGAGCATTTTGAGATGACATAATCAAGGCATTGTCATAGCCTGTAGGTTTGAAAAAACCGACTATTTGTATACTTTCAAAAGTTTTTCCAGTAATATTTGTCGTAATACTTGGCAATTTGATAGTTTGACCTAAAATTAAATTTTTATTCTTAAAACCTAAATTTGGATCTCCAAGCACTTGAATCGGTACCAAAACAGGAATAGTACTATCACTTTTATTTTGAAAATAATCTTGAAACCTTATATTTGCAGGAATATTTGCGTTAGTATTTGTGGTATAAACCTCATCGTCGTTGTAACAAATAGACTGAGGAGCAAACTCATTTGCAATGTTAGAATGTTCAATTTTGATACCAAGGGGATCGGTGCTACAGACTAATTCCCAGCTTTTGTAAATATCATATTTTGAGCCAATAAATTCATCTTTGTTTTTTTCAAAACCGTTTGCTTGTGTCAAATATTGGTAATTACCAAAATAATCGTTGGTTGCATAACTAACCAAATTCCACAGACCAGTTCCGATAAAAAATATTGCAAAAACCAAACCAACAAAAACTGTATTAACACCATTGCTGGTCAACCATTTTTTGGGATTATGTCTAATTTTGGCAAAATAAATATAAAATATATCTCACAAAGAAGCTTTAATAAGCCATCTAAAAAAACCTCTATTTCTCATAGATTTTAGTATTAAGATTATATATTTTATCGCAAAAATTAGCAACTTGCATATCGTGGGTTACAATTACAATAGTAGTGCCAAAGTGTTTATTGATGTCTCTAAAAATTTGTAAGACTTCGGTGGTGGTTTGGTCATCTAGGTTACCCGTTGGTTCATCTGCAAAAATTATTTTGGGTTCATTGATCAAAGCCCTTGCAATGGCTACTCGCTGAATTTGTCCTCCGCTAAGATTTTGAGGCAATTGGTCAGCCTTGTCAAGTATACCAAGATTTTGAAGCATCGTTAGGCTTTTGTTTCGCCTAGCTTGAGTATTAACTCCAGCAATAAGTAGTGGCAATTCTATATTTTCACTGGCGGTAAGCTCGGGTTGAAGATAAAAATTTTGGAATACAAAACCAATTAGCCCCCGTCTTAATGTAAACATTTGTTCTTGAATTTTTGGCTGAATATTTTTTTGGAGTTGAGGGCTTTGATTATAATCTACGGTTTTACCATCAATGGTAATCTGACCCGAATTGGGTTTCTCCAACAAAGACATCAATTTTAGAAGTGTACTTTTACCAGCTCCAGACCGACCAATTATAGCGGTAATTGTGCCTTGTTCAATGTTTAGATTAAAATTACTTAAAACATCAAGTCGTTTTTTAGTTAATCGCTGGGTTTTTTCTTGTTTTATTTCGTAAAATTTGTTAATATTGCAAAGTTGTAAAATATTAGGCATAAAATTAGGTATAAGTAGAATTTTGTAGCTTGTCATTGTATATCCAAACCTATATATCAATATTCACAAGTTTAAATACAAAAATGCTTTAAAAAGTAAGGATTTAGTACTTATTGAAAAGTGATTAGTATAGGCTGGTTGAGGGACAAGTATACCAAGATCTAGTCGTCATAAAGATTTTTAGGATCAATAGATTTTTGGGTAGCCCTATAAGTTATAATTAAAATAATACCTATAAGTAGACCAAAAAAGATGATTATATTTGTAATTTGCTCCATATCCAATATCAAAAAATCCCAGATATTTGGCTCAAAATTAAAATTATTAAACAATAGGGTATAATCCCAAAAACTACCCCAATTACTAGGTACTGCAAACCAAAAGAAAGCCAAAACCTTGATTAAAAATGTTATGATTACTGCCAAAATACTTGCAATCCCAAAGTTGTAACTAACCCCAACTAAGTTAACAATAAAAATTTCTTTTTTCCTCATTCCAAGGCACGACAACATAGCCAAAAGACTTTTATTTATCAAGATTTGTCTGTAGGAAGCTAAGCATACAATCCAAGAAAACAAAAATGCAATAATCATCAATATTGGGCTTACAATATACTTAATCTGATCTTTAAGATCGTCTTTGATATATGCACCAGAACTACTATTTTGTAGTTTTAAAAGGTCATCTTTAATTTCGTTTTTGTGTTGTTCAAAATACCTGTTCATATCATCTTCTGTGTCAAAAATATGAGTTATAGCTACTTCTTTAGGTTGCAATTTTATACCTGCACCAGCAAATATATCAATTACTTTTTGCTCGTAACTTTTTGGGATAAGAATGTCAGCTCGAATATTGCCATAGCACACACCAACAAACTGCAAAGCAACTGTTTTGTCTGTATTTACACTTGTACCAACATAATCTTGAATGTCTTTGGGGTTACTATAATTTGGAAAATCTGATTTAATCTCCAAGTTGGAATCAATAGTTTTACCCAGAATAGACTTGAGAGCGACTAAAGATTCATTGTTACCAAGACTGTGTGTAAAACTTACAAATCTGGAAAAATTAAAAGTAACCAAGTCATCAAAAGTATAATAAATATTGGAATACAAAGCAATAGGGATAGAAGTTGATGTGGTGCTTAGTGTGTCCCTTTTATTTGTTTTACCTAGGGATTTTTTATCAACACAACTCTCAAATTGCTTGTCATCCACAAAACCAAAAGTCCTACTAAGTGGATGTTTTAATTGATTTTTGGTGTATGTAATGTCGCCGATTTTCTTGCTGGTGGGAATATTGTTATAAAAATCATAAAAAGGTACAAAAAAAGCAGGCAACTGAACACTATCTTT
>JAYWGE010000056.1:0-7844 GCA_043778455.1 bacterium | reverse complement strand
GCAATAGCCTCGGGTTGACCAAAAATTTGGGATTGTAAAGATTCATCTAAAGACTTGATTCTGGTAAAAATACTGGAACTAATTCTGACCATTGGTACACCTGACATTTCCGAAATGGTTTTATCAAGGGTGTTCAGTAGGACAGAGACGACTTTAGTGTTGTTGGTTTTTTTGTTTTTGATATTGAGCTTGGACAAGCTTTCTTCCAATTGTTTTTGATCGTCTTCAAACTTGGCAGTAAGATCCATATTGCCGTTGATAATTGCGTCATTTTTTTGTTTGATAAGTTCCAAAATTTGCTTTTCAATGTTGACCCAATCCTGTTCTTGTTTGCTGGTTTCACTGTAGTTTTTGGCAGTCATTAATCGGGTTTTGACCATACATTCATCCATTATATCAATAGCTTTATCAGGGAATTTTCGCTCGGGCAAGAACCTATCAGCTAGGTCTACCAATCTTACAATTAGCTCATCTGGAAAGTTGACGCAGTGGTAATTTTCGTACATTGACTTGATACCCTTGAGGATATTAGCTGTTTCTTGAAGAGTTGGTTCATCTATTCTAACGGGCTGAAACCGCCGCTCAAAGGCTTTGTCTTTTTTGATAATGGTTCTATATTCATCCTCGGTAGTTGCTCCAATTACAGAAATTTGACCACGGGACAGAGCAGGTTTGATCATACTCGCAAGATCAGGTCCGTTTTGAGAACTGTTACCCGCACCAATGGCTGTGTGGATTTCATCAATAAATAAGATACAGTCTTTGTTAGCAGTGACTTCATCAATAATAACCTTGATTCTTTGCTCAAACTCACCCCGAAACACAGATCCAGCCACTAATCCACCCACATCAAGGCTCAAGATTTTTTTGTTTGCCAACCAAGTAGGTACAGATCCGTCATTGATTCGTTTGGCTAATCCTTCTACTAAGGCTGTTTTGCCAACTCCAGGTTCTCCAAGGATTATTGGATTGTTTTTGGTTTTTCGGCTAAGAATTTCAATTAATCTGTTGACCTCACGATCTCGTTCCACAAGAGCAAAATCCTTTTCAGATTCAATCTTTTTGTTAAGATTAGTGGTAAAAAACGATAAGGCAGATTGCTGTTTGGTATTGGGTTTACCTTTGGATTTGGTAGAATGGTTTTCGGTGTTTTCACCTTTTTCTTTGGGTTCGTTATGATTGGCAAAGAGATCAAGTAAGATATTTTTGAGTTTTTCCACAGCTTCTTGGGTCAAGCCAATGACTTTTTGACCGTGGGTGTCAGGGGTTTCCATAATCCCATAAACCAAATGCTCTAAGCCAATATATTCGTAATTAAACTCTTCTGCGATACGAATAGCGTTGTCAATACACTCTTGCAATTCAGCTGTAATTTCGGGCAAAAAGTTACTACTTTGTTTCTTATTGGGGTCAACATTTTTTTGGAACTGATCAAAACCTTGCTTACTAATAATATCCAAAAGTTCTTGATTGGAAACATTGTCCACAAAGGTCATCTGAAACGGTAAGCCATCTTGGGGCTGAGACAAAATCCCAAAAAAAAGATGCTCACTACCAATGTGTCCGTGGTTCATTTGAATTGCCATTTGTTGGGCGATGGCGAGGGCGTTTTTGGCGCGGCTGTCAAAATGTGGTACGGGCATAAGATTATTATTTTATTATTTTTATTTTGGAATGAATTTGAAATTATATTTTATCACACTTTAGATTGTATTTGATTATTGTATTTAATTATATTTTAATGATTAGGCTTTTTGTTCCTATTTTAAGTATAAACAAATTTTGGTTTTTTGGCAAGTTTTTGAGTAGGTTGCTAATTTAGATTAATAATTATTTTTAGTCAACATATAGGTGTCCTTCAGATGGTTATTCATCAAAAATTGACCCACATTTTGATCCAAAAATCCATTGATTACTTGCCAAGTTGTGCTAACTGCAGTCTTTGTATCTGCATTTTCTTGGTTGATACGATCTGATATAAATCCAAGCTCCTCATTGTTTTTGTTATAATAATCTTGTAGATCAGTGTAGTTTTGAAGTGGTTTGCAAATAACTTGAAGAAGTGGAAAATATAATTTTAACTTGACTAAATCGGTATCATATCCCGTTGCCACTAGTTTTTGCCAATTGAGATTGATGATTTGAGTATTGGTAATAGCAGGAATTATGGTATGAATATTGACCAAATTATCTGGCAGAGTTTGAGTGGCAGAGTTTACAGTGGAACTTTCGTTATAGATATCAATTTTTTCGGTGGGCTGTTTGGTCAGCTCCAACATTAAAAGTCCTTTGGAAAACTTAGTTATATTCATTAGTTTTTGGATATATTGCTCTTTACTAATCGGGTCACAAACCGCCAAAAGATACAAAAAATCTAATAAAACTTGTTTTTGAACACCACTGTCATTGGATTGAAGACTTTGCAAATCCACACTGAGAATATAGTCCAAAAATGGCATGGTTTGTAGATTGGTCTTGAGACTACCTCTTAAGTTGTCAAAATTAGCACTGAGCATATCGTCCAAATCTTTGTATTGGGTATCAATAATCACCTTTTGAACTTCAAAACCAAGAGTTACAGCCTGTCTAAAAAACTTTTTACTTGCTATTACCCCTGCCAAATCATTGTCAAACGCCAACAAAACCTTAGTAGTCAATCGCTTAAGAATCAACAGCTGTTCAACCGTAAAACTGGTTCCTTGAGATGCCAAAGCATAGTCCAAACCAACTTGATTGGCCTTAATCACATCCATATTTCCCTCCACAATAATCACCTCCTTGCGTTGCCGAATTGCAAAACTATGTTCTGCCAAACCGTACCATAACCCAGATTTGTTGAACCACTGGGACTGACTGCTGTTGAGGTATTTTGGGCGACTGGCGTTGGTGTCATATGGCAAAACCCGACCAGTAAACCCAACAGTAAAGCTATTTTTGTCAGTAATTGGAATCATCAACCGATCGGCAAATTTGTCTTTGAGAATGTTTTTTTCATCTAATTTTTTGATAAGACCAATGGCTTGAAGCAAATCAGTGTTCATTTTGTGAGTGATAGCAATACCAAGTAGAAAATCATTTTTGGGAGCATAGCCGATTTGAAATTTGATTATAGTCGCCATATCCCAGCCTCGCTCTTTGCAATACTTGGTAATTGGACTAGCTGTATCTGTGAGAATTTTGAGCAAAATTTGGTGGTACAAAGCACTTGCCCAGCCTAGGTATTTTTGACCTTGAGTATAAATATCAACTGTTTTTTGTGATTGTTGTTGGGTTTCTGATTTGTCTTTTCCAAAATTTTGGAGAGTTACCCCGCTTTTTTTGGCAAGGATACTCAGTGCAGTTTTTTTGTCCACATTTTCGTACATTTCTACAAAACTAAAGATATTTCCCCCCACTCCACACCCAAAACAATGCCAAATATCCCGATCAGGACTGATCATCAACGACCCAGATTTTTCTTTGTGAAACGGACACACAGCCCTATAGTTGCGACCACTATGTTTGATGTCCAAATACGAACCAAGTACTTCCACAACTGACAATCGGCTTCTAATTTCCTCAAAGGGGTTTTGGCTCATATTTTAAGTATACACACAATCTCATTTTTTGGCAAGGACAGATAAGCTATACACTTGTCCCCCACCTAAGCTTACACTAATTACTTTTTACTAAGTAGTAAATTCTTACTTTCAAAGCAATTCTGTGTGTAAGTTTGTGAATGTTGACAAAGGTTTGGGTATAAAACTTGTTTAATTTAAACAGACTAAAAAACCACCGTTACTGGTGGGTATTAAATTAGTCTAATTGGTAAGTATTTCTTAAGTATATTTAATTGCAGCTTTATTTTTTATTCTTCGTCCTTAAAGTTCATTTTTTTTCTGAGGAAAGCAGGGATATCTAGTTGTTCATCATACACAGGTTTTTGTTGTGTTTGTTGAGATTGCTGTGGTTGAGGGTTGTTTCTTTGTGAAGGTTGTTGCTGATCGTAGCGACTAGGACTATTTTGTTGGTAGTTACTGTGGTTTATTGGTTCTCGGGTATCGTCAGATTTGAAACTTGGTGGTTGGTAGCTAGATTGTGTTCGCTTGAGACTTGTGTTAATAGTTCCAAAATAACTTGGAGCATCATCTTTTTCTTTAGAGAAACCTGTGGCAATAACTGTAATTCTGATCTCGTCGTTGAGATTTGGATCGATAGATGTACCAAAGATAATCTTGGCATCAGGGTCTACATGTTGATTGATGATTCCAGCAGCTTCGTTTATTTCAAACATTGAAAGACTTTTGCCACCTTGAACATTAAACAAAACGCCCCTAGCACCATCTATACTAAGCTCCAAAAGAGGACTATCAATTGCCATCATCGCGGCTTGTCTAGCTTTTTCTTCTCCGCCGCCTGAGGCTTTACCCATACCCATAAGAGCAGTTCCAGCATTGCTCATAATAGCTCTAACATCGGCAAAATCTACATTTACTTCCCCAGGCATATTAATTAAATCAGAAATACCTTGAACAGCTTGTCGTAACACATCATCGGAGATTCTAAAGGCGTCATAGACACTCGTTCGTTTGTCCACGATTTGGAGTAATCTTTGATTGGGAACCACAATGACCGCATCAGAGTTGGCTTTTAGTCGTTCAATTCCTTCTTCGGCAATTTGTTTTCTTTTTTGTCCTTCAAAATCAAAAGGCTTGGTAACAACACCAATGGTCAGAATACCCAATCGTTTGGCAACTTCTGCTACCACAGGCCCTGCACCTGTTCCTGTTCCTCCACCCATACCGCAAGTTACAAAAACCATATCTGCACCTGTGAGTGAGGCTTCAATTTCTGAAATAGATTCTTCGGCACTTTGGCGACCTACTTCACTACTCATACCTGCACCGAGACCTCGGGTTATATTGGCACCGAGTTGAATTACTCCATCGGCGTGAATTTGTTTGAGAACTTGAAGATCGGTGTTCATGGCCCAAAACTCAACTCCTTCAAGCCCCGATTCTATCATCCGTCTGACCGCATTATTGCCACCGCCACCCACACCAATAACTTTAATTTTGGCAGCAGGGCTTAGTTTGGATTGGTTGTTGTAGTCAGTTCTTGAGGCTGTATAATCTGACTTGAGGTTTTTGGAAATCATATTTATGGTTTGCTTTAGATTTACTTTGAGGTTTGTGATTTATTCTATATTAGTATTATGGTGCTTTTTTTTGCTTTTTGTCAAGGTCATTTTAAATTTTTGTGAAAATTGGTTAAAAACCTCTCAAACGACCTTCTCTTTTTGTTTTAAGAGATAACCTATTTCATAACCTTAACATTAACAGTAAACGACTAATTTTTTGATTTTTTTTGATTTTTGGAATTGATTAAATCTGATTATTTGAAGTAAGTTTTAGTTTCTTATGAAAGATTGGTTAGTCGTATGGGCGATTAAGTATTTGAGCAATATTTAATTTTTTTCTCTAAATCTGACAATAAACTTGACTAAAACTGTCAATACAGTCATTATTTTAATATATGCCTACCAACTTGTCTTCTAGCAAATTACCCAAAAAAATCAATCGGGATTCCCAAGCTCAATCTTCAGTTTATCAGTTCGTTAAACCACTGTTTTCTATGTTCAAATGGGGCAGTTTGGCAGTTCTGATTGTGTTAATTGTTGCAATAATTTTTGGTGGTTTTTGGATTACCGCCAGATACAACGCCTTGGGTTCTATCAAAGATAAAATTAGCACTCCCCCGCAAGGCTCGGTGGTCTACGATCGTAATGGCGAGGAAATGTTTAGATATTATGACACCGCTCAAAAGCGAGAAATTGTAACTCTTGATCAAATTCCTGAGGTGATGCAATTAGCTGTAATATCTATGGAAGACGAAAATTTTTATAATAACGAAGATGGTATTCCTTGGACTAACCTTGTGGGTTCTGCTCTCAAATGCCTCAAACCTGGCTCTGGTGAGTGTCGTGGTGGCTCTGGTTTGTCTCAACAACTCATCAAAAAAACTATAACCCTCCGAACCAATGCTACTTTTGACAATAAAGTGGACGAACTCCTTGGTGCATACAGGTTTAATCAAGAGGTAACCAAACAAGATGTCATTAGGCTTTATCTCAATGTGGTGTCATTTGGGCGAAATACATATGGGATTCAAGAAGCCTCCAAGTCTTATTTTGGACACAATATTTATGATAAAGATAAAGATGGTAACTGGCTACTAAATACTCCAGAAGCTTGTTTTTTGGGATCTATGTTGACCCAACCCGAAAATTTTGCAACGGGCGTCAAAGATCATCTTAACAACAAAGATGGCAAAGAAAAAGAAAGTAAATACTGGACAGAGTTAGTCAACAGAAAAAATAGTTGCATAGAAAAACTGGGTACAAAAGAAATCAAAGGTACTGGTAAGGGTGGTTTTATAAAACCTTCTGAAGTAGAAAAACTACAAAAAGCAGAAGTAAAATTTGAACCTTACAAAGCTGAAGAAATCAAATATGGACATATCAAAAACTTTTTGACCGATGAGTTAATCAATAAATTTAAGGATAAAAAAGAGAAAAACCCATATGGATTTAAAGACGAAACTGACTTGTTGTCTCGGGGTCTCAAGATTAAAACCACCTTTGACGCCAAGCTCCAAAAAGACATTGAAGAAATCGTTCAGCGAGGCACCAAAGAACAAATTGTTCCAAACGGTGGTAACAATGCCGCGGCAATCGTATTGGATGGTCCAACGGGTCAGATAGTTGCTATGGTTGGATCAGCAGATTTTAATGACAAAAAAATTGATGGACAAGTCAATATCGTAACCGCTCCACGACAACCTGGATCTAGCATCAAACCCTATGTTTATGCTTCAGCCTATCAAAATGGTTTTAACCCAGGCACAGTTTTGTTGGATACTCCAATTGATTTTGGCAAGTTTGAACCTCTCAATTTTGATAAGAAATTTTATGGGTCAATCTCTGGCAGGGAAGCTATGCAAAACTCTCTTAATATCGCTACGGTCAAAGCTTTATATCTATCTGCCACCCCAAGTAATTATCCCAATGGGCAAAGTGGATTAAATAATTTTAAGGATTTTACAGAAAAAACAGGGCTTAATTTCCCATATTTTGATCAAGGAATTTGTGGTGTTGCTACCGCTATTGGTGGATGTGAAGTCAAAATGGTTGACCATGCTACGGGCTTAAACACACTTTTGCAAGAAGGTAAAAAATCTACGGCTACACCGTTTTTGGAAATTTCTACCAAGGAAAAAGATTTTATCACAGGCAAAGAAAGCACTCAAGATTTGTATAATCTAGTAACCAATAGCCCCAACAATCCGTATCCTCAAGAAGGTAATGCCATAGAGCCAACGGTTGCAAGGCAAATTGCCAATGTAATGAGTGACACTGCTAGTCGTTATCCTTCAGTTTGGGGTAGCACAGCCCAATATTTGACTTTGCCTGACTGGGATGGAGTAGGTGGAATTGCCGCTAAGACTGGCACAACTAACGATGTTAAAGATATGTGGGTCGTTGGAGGTTCGCCATATTACACGGTTTTGGTTTGGGGTGGCAACACTGATAATAAACCAATGAATCAAAAAGCTAGTAGCTCTGGAGTTACAGGTCGGATTTGGCAAGAGATTATGAAGAGACTACACACAGGCAAAGACAAAAAAGGTTTCTCCAAAGAAGGTTTGGTGCCAACTGGTCTTAATCCCGCCACAGGCCTGCTTCAAGAAGGTGGTAAAACAGAACTTTTGACTAACAAACAAATTGAAAAACTAAAAGAAATTCAAACTAAAATTAACGCAGGTCAGGTGGACTACAACAATGGTAGTATTTTAGCAACCGAACT
>JAYWGE010000055.1:0-2706 GCA_043778455.1 bacterium | reverse complement strand
CTGTGAAGTTAGAACCATCGTTCGGTTGTTGGGAGATTTGATGGAAGGTTGAGTGGTTTGGGTCATATAAATATAAATTAAATTTTATTTTGTTATGTCTATAATGCAATAAGCCACTTCTTCGTAGGGATGAACATTTTTAATCTGCTCAATGCAGTTTTTGACCAATTCATCAGGGCAAACAAATTCAACTTTGTCTTCCATCACAAACTCAATTTTATTTAACTCACCAATTATAGGTTTTGAATTTTCAAGTGGACGAAATGTACCTATTCCTTGTGTTATAAAACTACAATAATCATAACTACCAATAATACCTGCTCCAGATTTATTAATTGCTTCAAGAATAATTTTAGTATGAGTTTGAGGTGTGTGAACGGTAATTTTTTTCATATTAAACATATTTTAATCTAATTTTATATTTGGATCAAAGGCAGGTGAATTGATGACAGGTTCCACTGATTGTGTAAGTAGTGTTTTTGGATACAAAACAAGAATCTTTCGGATTTATCTCAACAATTGAGTTACCAAAGTCTAGTCTCAAAACCCCACTAAGAACAAAATAAATTCTGTCATATAAACAAATCTCCTTCTCATTACAGTTAATATCTTTTGTGGTAGCCAGTGAAATATTAGGTGATATATCTTTTGTGATATAATTAGTTACAGATTTGGTCGGCGAAATAATTCGTTTTACTGTGTCAGTTTGGTGGATGATTTTGTACATAGAAGTAATGATTCAAATAATATCTAACTAGGCTTCGGTTACCACTTCAAATTTGGTACTGTTGTTGACAATTCCATTTTCACTGCCCACTATCGCTAGTCCTGTTATTGAGCCTATAGCAATATTTTGATTACGCAGTTTTTTGGCAATTTGATTTAGAGTAGATCCAGAGCCAATAAGATCATCAATTAGCAATATGTTGTTGTAGCTTCTACTGGAATTAACAACAAAAGTTTGACTGGCATTTTCTATTCTGTCGTCCATAGATTTGAGAGATTTTTGGGCTACTCGCACGGGAGTTTGGACTTTGGTAATAGATATCTTGGGTAGTTGGAGATCCAAGGCTTTTTCTAGTTCAGCCATAAATTGTACTGTCCGCTGGTTAGTTGGAGCCACAAAACCGACCGCCTCTATTTTTTGAGTAGTAATAAAATTAAGAATTAGACCTTTGGTGGCTTGAATAGTTTGGTCAATGAGGTTTTGATTTGGGCCAGATTTGCCATAAAATGTCCAGCTACCTAGTTTGGTTTTGCCAAAATTTCCGTGAGTATAAAAATCACAATAATACACACTATCCAAAAATTCAGTTTTTTGCTTATTACTAGCTTTGATTAAACCTGTTTTATCCCTATATTGCTCATACATTTGGTAGTCAGCGAGATACTTTTGAATTGTATTTGGGACATTCATTTTGCGTTTTGTAATCCAGTTGATCAATGCCAAAATGCCAGTTTCTTGGTAGCCTGTAGGTGTAACAACATAAAAATTATTTTCTATTAGTTCCAAATTTTCTTTGGAGTCACAAAGATCAATCAGATCTGGAATGGTTAGTTCTTGTGTAAAGTTCATATTGTTTTGGTAAGGTTAATCTTTAGTTTGTGCAACGATATAATCGTCAATTGCCTTGATAAGTTGAGTTAATTTATCGTCAAAATCTAGGTCAATGTAGTAGAAATTTACTTTAATATTGTTTTTAATATTGTGGTTTATGGCAATTACTTGATAATCGCTATCGTTAAATTCTATATTGATATTAAGGCTAAAAGTACTGTTTGAATCACATATACTGATATATTTATTATTACTTTTTAGATTTGTATGCTGTAAATTTATTTTACCAATTTTAAGATTATTATTACTTTTACCAATTTTACCACTTTTTGTTGCATACCTTTCACAAATAAAGATTTCTCTATATTTTAGCCTTAAAACTTTTTCAATATATTCGTTCAAAGTCGACTGAATTATTTCCAATTTATTATTTAATTTAGAAAGTTTGTCTGAATTATTTTTAACCTCGTAAAATGTTAATCTTATATTTGGAAATGTATTTATGTATACTTGTTTCTCTCTATTTTCAGCAATTTTAATGACATCCAACACATCCAAAAGACTTTCACCTTTGGCACCACGAATCATAATATCATAAGAATTAATCAGGCAATTACCAATTTCCAAAATAAACGGTTCAAACAGATTTTCGTCATTTTCCGTGATACAATCTTGAATATCCACAAAGTTATTGTCCACTAGCGACAACGTATTGAGATATAGATTTTTACTTTCGCTATCACTTTTGACCATCGCTATCACCTGCCCAGAACTCTGTTGGATTGGTACAATAAAAACCGAGATACGACTAATTCGCTGATTTTGGCAAGTGTATTTCACTACAAATTTATCCGAATCCACCCTTTTGGTGATGGTAATGGTCGGACGGCTAGGTTGTTGATGAACTTGATTCTCCAGAGTTCTGGTCAGGTTATAGCGATGGTCAAAAGTGATAGTAAAAGTAAAAATCTATATCTCAATGCTTTATCGCTGGTGGACAATAACTTTGTGGATATTCAAGATTGTATCAAGGAAAATGACGAAAATCTGTTTGAACCGTTTGTTTTGGAAATTGGTAATTGTCTGATTAATTCTTATGATATTATGATTCGTGGTGCCAAAGGTGAAAGTCTTTTGGATGTGTTGGA
>JAYWGE010000054.1:0-2714 GCA_043778455.1 bacterium | reverse complement strand
AAGTCAGAACCAGATTCAGAAAACCCATCATAAAAATTTGTATCACCAAAACAAATGGGTAACCCCCGAGGAGTGAGATTCTTGTAAATCAAATTATCATTAAAATCCAAACTAACCGTCGACCCAGAAAAAGAATTACTACATATTTGTCCAAAGGTCTGTTTTATACGGTGTTTAATTAGATTTTGAGATTTATCCAAGTCTAATAGTGCCTGAGCCTGAGCCAAGTTTTTGGGTGATTCAACATTGGGGTCAAGATATTTTGTGTTGATGTCTACAGATTTGTAAGATAAATAATCAGCTCCAAACCTATCACGAGTCCCATTATCAAGGCTGTGAACATAGCCCAAAACTCCAAAACTAAAGCTAAATATCAAAGCCAAAGGTAACGCCAAAACGCCAACCGAAACTACAAATTGCCGTGGTTTATACTTGATTTTGGCGTATATTAAAGCCAGTATATCATTAAATTTCATAAAATTATGCTAGTCTTTTAATAATTTGATTACCTCAATTTTGCTTACAGCGATATTGATAATAATAAAAATTACTAGTAATATCACACCAAATGGCACAAAGATATTGACATAATCATTGACATCAAAACTCATATACAAACCAAGATCTGGAACGAAACCAAGATTAGTATAATCATCCACCAGCCAAAAAAAGAAACCTTGCGATAACACCCAAAACAAACCAAGCTTGAGTACTATACTCAAAATCACTGATACAACAATAGAAACACCAATAGGCACAACCAAAGTCGCAAAGTTAATCAGCCCAATAATCCACTTGCCACAACCCAAACAACTAAGCATTGCAACCAAGTGAGAATTAGCAAGAATAGATCTATAAATAGAAATAATAACCAAAATAACACAAACCATTGCTACCAGATACCCCATATATTGAGATAGCAACTGATATGGATAATATAACTGATTGATTTTCTCAACAGGATTGTAACTAGCGGGAGCAATATGGGTTTTGGTGTACTCATCTCGATTTGTGGCCGTATCAAAGCTAAGGATGATATTCATTTTTTGTAGTGGTAAGTCAATCTTATTGAGCTGACTCAGAATCTGATTTTTGTAAGACATTGGTATGACATATCCGTTTGAAATATATTGAGCAATACCCGTAAATCGCCCAGCAATTTGACCTTTTTGGCTTAATTTTTGCCTATTAGCTATGATGTCATATTTGATATCTGCACCATTGGCAAGTTGTGTATCATAAGCAATCAAATCAAAACCCTGATTAAATTTGGATTGCAAAGACTTGAGGGTAAGATTGTACTTTTGGAGGCTGTTGGTGTTGAGATTATAATTCAAAATATCCTCAAAATTATCACTGACAGGACTATTTGCATAAACATAAATAGGAATATTACCATTTTTTATATTTAACCCATCAAAAGTAATATCTTTGAGAATCTCATCATCCACAAACGAAAAACCTCGTTGCGTAGCTTGGTCTTTGTTGATTTGAGCTATGTCAACAGATAAATTTTGTTTTTGGGTTGGTGTTTTTTGAAGGGTTTTTTGCAGATTTTCTTGTTGCCATTTATCAGCATTAAACGATAAGCTCAATCGCTCGGTTGCATTATTTTTTTCATCAATATAACTTTGGACTATGAAGATATTTTTGACACCTTGCTCAGTTTTTTTGGCTTTGATGTATGTATCTATATCCTTAGGAATAGGAGTGTTCCCTTCCCCGCCCAGCTCTTCAAAAGCTATGTATTTATTTTGACCAACCGTACTCTCAATAATAGAATTATGAGATAAACCTGTTTCAACTACTTTTTTGGCACCTGATGGCACTAGTTGAGATACCAAGATGGTAGTAAAAGCAATACTCAAAACCACACTGATATAAACATTCTGCATCAGATTATGGATAGATTTTTTGTAACCAAGAACCAACATATCACGCATTTTCATAACTAATCGTATTAAGATTAAAAACAAAATCACAAGCCTGTGCCACCTCTGGAGAATGAGTTACAATAACAATTGTAGTACCTAGTTTTTTTTGGATTTGACGAAATAACGCCAACACCTCAGCAGTGGTCTGATCGTCTAAGTTACCAGTAGGTTCATCAGCAAAAATAATCTTAGGGTTACTCACAATTGCCCGTGCAATAGCTACCCGCTGAATCTGTCCACCACTGATTTGACTTGGCATATTATTGGCTTTATCTTTTATTCCAAGATATTCTAATACTTCTAAGGCTTTTTCTTTTCTCACAGCTCTATCTATACCTTGGACGCTGAGAGGTAATTCTACATTTTCCAAAACAGTTAGTTCTGGTTGAAGATAAAAAGACTGGAAAACAAAACTAATGTCTTTAGCTCTAGTTTCAAAGACTATTTTGGGATTATTGTAGTCTATATTTTGACCACCAATACTAATCTCACCACTATCTGGTTTGTCAAGCATTGACATAATTTGCAAAAGTGTACTCTTACCCGCTCCGCTCCGACCCATAATAGCTGTCATTTTACCTTGTTCTATCTCAAAATTAAAACCATCAAAGATAGTTAATGTTTTTTCTTTTAGTTTATAAGTTTTTTTAATATTTTTTAATTGGATTATTTGGGGCATATTTTACTTGTGTAAACTTGAAATAAAGAGCCATTATAGCTCTTATCATTATTTTTTACTATTTTTTGTAACAATTTAAAGTTTGAGTATTTGCATAAACA
>JAYWGE010000053.1:0-7911 GCA_043778455.1 bacterium | reverse complement strand
ATCGTGAACCGATAGATCCGACAGCTCTTTCGTGGTCATGACCGTGAGACGCAGGTTGTCCGTGGAAACCCCATCTTTTTACTGCACCTGTAAAACCTTTACCTTTGGTTGTTCCTGTGATGTCAATAGTGTCATCGGCAGTAAAATCACTTAAAATTGGGGCTGTAGTTAGTGTGGCGTCAAATTCTTCAAGACATTGAAAGTCTGAAGTAAGTTCTGGATTATATTTAGCAATGTGAGCAAGTCTAGCTTTGGTACCATTTTTCTTGTAGTAAGCAGCAACTTGCACGGCATTGTATCCATCCTTGTCAATAGTCTTGATTTGCAAGACAAACTGCTCACCGAAGTGAATCGCAGTGACAGGGATGCTCTGACTGTTGACAAAAAGTCTAGTCATTCCGATTTTTTTTCCAAATCCAAGCATGTTATCAGTATAATTAGAGTTATAAAAGTTTTTAGAAATATATTCTATTGTTGTTTTTGTTAGTTTTGACTAACACATTTTATTGAGTTTTACTAGCTGTTTACAGTTTCGATAGTAATATCAACTGAAGCAGGAAGAGATAGGGTAGACAAAGCGTTGACGACTTCGGCGTTGACATCATAAATATCAATTAGTCGTTTGTGTTCTTGAGACACAATGTGGTCAGCGTGCTTGGCATACACGAAGGTAGACCGTCTAAGAGTGAAAGCTCTTTTTTTGGTTTTTAGTGGTACTGGGCCGATCACTTTAGCTCCAGACTTGACTACGATTTGAACAAGTTTTTTGATGGCTTCTTCCAAGCATTTGTGATCAAAGGAAAAAACACGAACTCTCATTTTGGTACTAGACATGCTGTTAAATATTTTACATTGCTAATGTACGCAAATCAAAGGAAAATGACCGCTATACAAAACCTTATAATAATGACAGAAAAAAACTATTTTGTCAAGTTTTCTGTTTAATATTTTAGTGTGGTGGATGGGCAAGAGTGAAGACATTTTTTAGTAAAAGGTGAATTAATTTAATTTTACGTTTAATTTTTGACAAAAAAGTAATTCTTTGACATAATTTAGATACTAGATTTAGTTTTTGTAAACGCTAAAAACACAAGTTAACCAAAACTTAAAAATTGTAAATACATATCAAATACATATCATAATGTCCCAAAATCCATCTCAAAACAACTCATCTCCCACTAATTTTGACTTTGTAGCAATGCAAAAAACTATGTCAAATGATAAGATTCAAACTATTCTCAAAGACCACAAAATCGCCCTAACTGTAGATGAAGCTATCAAAATCCAAGCTGAAATCTTGATGCGACCACCAACCTTAGCAGAGTGTGTCTTGTGGGGAATCCAAGGGAGTGAACATTGTTCTTACAAATCCAGCCGACCGTTTCTCAAGCAATTTCCAACCACTGGTCCAACTGTTATGCTTGGAGTTGGTGAGGACGCTGGAATTATTGAAATAGCTCAAGATAATAATGGTAAAAAATACGGAATTGTAATTAGCCACGAAAGTCATAACAGCCCGTCTCAGGTCGTTCCATACGAAGGTGCTGCCACAGGAATTGGGGGTAATGTACGAGATGTTAACTGTATGGGAGCCAAGGTTATTGGGTGTAGTGATAGTCTACGATTTGGGGATATTGATAGGGCTAAAAGTAGGTGGATTCACCACGGGGTGGTAGAAGGTGTGGCAGGTTATGGTAATCCTATTGGTGTGCCAAATATCGGTGGAGATTTGTATTACGATAGTAGTTTTAATAGTGCTTGTTTGGTCAATGTCGTAACTCTTGGGGTGATTTGTGAGGATGAGATTATTCACAGCCATGCTCCTGATAATGCGGTTGGTTATGATTTGATTTTGATTGGTAAGCCAACTGACAACAGTGGTTTTGGCGGAGCTAGTTTTAGTAGTCAAAATGTAGATGAAACTAAAAAAGAAGCCAACAAAGGAGCAGTTCAAGAGCCTAATGCTTTCCTCAAACGACATATCCTCAAAGCAAATTATGAGTTGTACAAAAAACTCAAAAAACTCAAGATGATCAACCAAATTGGTTTTAAAGATCTTGGAGCGGGGGGTATTGCTTGTGCTAGTGTAGAATTGGCGGATGGTAATGGCTATGGGGCGGAAATTTATCTTGACAAAGTCCACACTACGCAAGAGGGTTACGATCCAGCAGTGATATTGTGTAGCGAAACCCAAGAGCGGTTTATGTGGGCAGTTCCATCAAGTCTCAGTCCGATGATCGTTGAGCATTACAACACTATTTTTGATTTTCCAAATGTCTCCAAAGGAGCTATGGCATCGGTAGTTGGAACTATTACAGCAGGTGATAAAACAAGTGCTAAAGGTGAAAAAACTGGAGCTTATACTGTGATTTATAAAGGTCAAAAAATTATTGATGCACTAGCTTGTGATATTACACGAGGAATTGTGTATGACCGACCTTATACTGATCCAAAAACAGTTTTTGTTGAGCCAAGTATTACCATTAATGGTGATAAAATTAGATATAACAATCAAATAAAACCTCAAAGTAAATTTCAAAATAAGTCTTTTGACGAAGTTCTTTTGGCGATATTGGGACACGAGAATGTAGCCTCTCGGTTGCCTGTTTATGAGAATTTTGACAAAATTGTCCAAGGAATTGTGGTTATTGAGGCAGGAGAAGCTGATGCGTGTGTCCTTCAACCTTTCAAGTATGATAATTATCCCACCGAAATCTCCAACATAGGCTTGGTATTCAAACAAGACAATAATCCTAATTATGGCAAAATATCACCTTATTGGGGTGGAGTAAATGCTGTGCTAGAATGTGCTCGGAATATATCTGCTGTTGGCGGAGTTCCGCTAGGTCTGTCGGATTGCCTTAATTTTGGTAACCCTGAAAAACCTTATCAAATGTGGGCTTTTGTGGAAGGAGTGCGAGGTGTAAGCGCGGCTTGTAAGAGTTTTGAGCTGAAGGACTATCCTAACAATTGTCTGCCTGTAGTTTCTGGTAATGTGTCCCTGTACAAAGAAACCGATGGCAAATCTATTGCTCCAAGTCCAATGATTGGTATAGTGGGTCGGATTAGCGATGTCAACAAAGCCATCAAAATGAGTTTACAAAAACCTGACTCCAAGTTACTTTTGGTCGGCAAACGCAAAGATGAATGTGGTGGATCTACTTATTATTCTCTTTTTGGTGAACTTGGTGCCAATGTGCCAATGCCTAATATCCAACAAACTGTCAGGGAAATCAATGTTTTGACCGATTGTATAGAGGCTGGGTTAGTTTTGTCTTGCCACGACATTAGCGATGGTGGTTTGGCTGGGTGCATCAGTGAGATGAGTTTTAGAAACAGTATCGGTTGCCAAATTGATTTACTACAAGATGCTTTTGAAAATAGTTTGAAGGCTGATAAAATTTTGTTCTCCGAGACAGGAGGCTGGATACTTGAGGCTAATGATAACAATGTGGAGCAAGTCAAAAACCTATTTGCATCCCAAGGTGTGGAGATATTTGAGATTGGAACAACCAACGATGGTAATAAAATTCAAATCCAAGTAAATAATCAAAATCTGATCAATCTTGACCTACAAACTGCCAAAACTACTTGGACAAACGGACTCCGAGATAAATTGTAGAACCTATTGATACCCCCAACCAAATATCACAATAAACTGAGAAAATTACCCTATCTCCCTATTGGGGAGTACTTGTAAAATGATAACAGGTGTTGACAGTGGGTTTTGAGACCTTACTATTTGGGCTTTTTAAAGGGTAAACAAAGGGTAAAATTAGTTGTGATATTTATTAATAATTGTGGTTTATTTATAAAGGTGTCCACCACTAAAGTTTATACCAATACCACTTCCAATTTACAGTAATTATACTTGTTCCCCACCTAAGCTTACACTAATTACTTTTCACTAAGTAATAAATCCTTACTTTCAAAGCAATTCTGTGTGTAAGTTTGTGAATGTTGACAAAGGATTGGGTATACCTTTTATATTGTTTGTTGGTAATTTTAGTTCAAAGTAATAGGGTGTGCAATTTCGTGAAATTTAATAATGTTTAGGTGTGCAGAAAAACTCCTTTGAATTAACAAAAGAGTTTGGTTTAAATATTGCTTTAGATTTTTGTGTTGGCTCCGAAGACAGGATTCGAACCTGTGACCAAGAGATTAACAGTCTCCTGCTCTACCGCTGAGCTACTTCGGAACACACAATATTAATTATAAACAAATTTTAAAATACTGTCAAGTAAACTCCTGATAATTTATTCAATACAGTTCAGTTTACAGCTCAAATTTAGTTATTTTTGTGTGTTTTTTAGGTATTAATTATATTTTGAATTTTGGATATATTGGGAAATTGACGCAAGGCTAAAAGTAATTTTTGGGCAACGGAATTATAGAAATTTACTTCGTTATTTGTAACTAGGCTTAGGACAAAGGTTTCACTTTTGAGGCGATTACCCTCTGGTCTAATTCCAATTTTGAGTCGCCAAATATCTGTTTGGTTTAGCCCACAACTAGTAAGGTGAAGATAAGACGAAATAATTCCGTTATGCCCAGCTGTGCCTCCACCGATACTAAGTTTGGTTTTACCAAGGATTTGGTCACTGTCGTCTTGAGCTATGATTAGTTGAAAATCTTGAGTTTGGGTGTTTATCTTAAAGTATTTGAGTAGTTTTGATATAGGTTCGCCACTGGCGTTCATATAACCTTTGGAATATACTAGCCAAACTTCCTGATCTTTATCTTGCTCTTTGTTTTCTACTTTTTTTTTGGCGACAAAACAACCTTGGGTTTCCACAAAATTAACATTCCAATCTGTGGCTATTTTTTCTATAGCTAATCGCCCTGCGTTGTGTTTGGTTTTGAGATATTTAGATTCGTTGTTGCCTAGTCCATAAATAATAATTGGCATAATTTTATATTTTTAGATATCGGTTTTTTGAATATTTTTAACTAACCTGCTAAAATCATCTAGGTTTTCAAAGTTGAGGAACATAGCCGCAAAACAAATATATGCCACTTCGTCTACAGCTTTAAGGTTTTTGAGAACAATTTTGCCAATTTTTGTTGATTTGACAGGGTTTTTGTTGGTTTCCAAGATGTCATCTACTACTTTTTGAATAACGATGTTGATTTTGGTCAAATTAATTGATCGCTTGTTAAAAGCCTTTCGAATACCTTTGGCTAGGTTTTCTTCGCTAAAATCCACTAATTGTCCATTGCGTTTTTCTACTTTTAAGTCTAAGATTTTGATTTCTTCAATGGTTGTAAATCTGTGTTGACATTTTTCACATTCTCGCCGCCGCCTCACCGCTCTACCATTTTGGGTGTTTCGGGTATCGCAAACTTTGGTGTTGTTGCTAAAGCATTTGGGACATCTCATATTATTAATTATAGTTAAACTTGGTTTTTTAGTCAAGAGTTTTAGTTATTTTTTTATTGTGTCTAATTTTTGATATTAAATTTGAGTTTTAGCTTTTCAACTATTTTTTGACCAACAAGTTCATAGACCATTTCGGGATTGTCATAGAGGGTATTGACCAAATTGGTAATAGATCCAAACTTGGTGAGTAATTTGTTTTTGGTAATGCCTCCCACTCCTTCTATGTCATCCAATGAGGTTTTGATAATAGTTTTGAGCCTTGCCTCACGATTATTTTTGATGGCAAACCTGTGAGCTTCATCACTAATTCTGAGCAACAAAAATTTTAATTCTCCATCAGTCAATAGTCCGCCTTCTTTGCCTTTTTTATAATCTGCAAATAAATTATTGTCCTGAACACCCGTTTGGTTTGGTACAAATATCTCCTCTTCTTGTTTGGCCAACGAAATCATTTGAACTGTATTTTGCAAACCCAAAGTACACAAAACTTCATAGTCGGCACTAAGTTGACCCTTTCCACCATCTACAATAATTAGGTCGGGCAGTTGCCATCCTCGGTTATCCAAAATTGCTTTTTTGTCTCCACTTTTGAGAGTTTCTTGGTATTCTATACCTCTTTTAAGTCTTCTAGTCATAACATCTCGGTGATTTTCAAAATCATTGTTTTGGTCTGCGCATTTGAACAGTCTGTAATATTTGGGAACAGGAGAGCCATCTACAAAAACAACCATTGAGCCATACACAAATTTACCCGAAATATGAGATATATCAAAACACTCTATTCGCCTTGGAACAGTCTTCATTTTTATAAATTCACCAAGTAAAACCGTAGTGGTGTACAGTTTATTTTCATCAAAGATAGACAGTTTTTGTCCCAGTCGGTTGCGATCCAAATACAATGAAGCATTTTGTTGCCCTTGCTCCATCAGTTGTTGAATTTCCATTTGGTTTTGATCAAAGCTATTACGAAGATAAATTTTGGTGTTGGTCAGCTCTTCCATATTTTGTTTGAAAGAAAGACTTGGATAAATACGGTGAAGTGGCATAAAAAATCTCCTTCGGTTATGAAAGAGTGTTAGTTTTGTTATTTGTAAATTAGTTAGCAAGTACCTTGGCAACCATTTTAGCTAGTCTTGATTTTTTTCTGTTTGCTTTATTTTTGTGAATAAGGTTAGACTTTACTGCTTTGTCTAGTTGGGAGAATGTGTTGGAAAGAGCAGGAAGATAAGCTTCTTTGTTGGTAGCTAGAGTTTTTCGCAAGTCTTTAAGAGCATTTTTGATTTTCCATTTTCGGGCTGTGTTAATCTCATTTTTTCGTAGAGAGGATCGTTGTGCTTTTTTGGCAGATTTTGTATTTGGCATTGTAATAAATAAATTTGGATTAAAAGTTAATTTTTAGTTTTGATTTAATGTTTTCTGTTCTTATCTGTCTTGTTTTTTCTAATAGGATTTCTAATTAGTTTTTTCCGATGTAATTTGTAGTCTGAGAGGAGTTGTAATTTTTGGAGCGAATAGGGGGAATCGAACCCCCAACTCAACCTTGGCAAGGTCGTATTTTACCACTAAACTATATTCGCATAGTTATTTTTGAATTGTTTTTTTTATTGTTTGTTATCTTACTTTTTGGTTATAAGGCGACTTTTTAAGTATACTACAATTTCTTACTTTTTGTCAAGTAATTTTTTATTTTTCTAAAAATTTAATACAATTTAACCTATATTACGCCCAATCAACAAAATTTACTCCAAATCTTTTGCCAAAAGTTGAAATAAAGTTGAAATATTTCGTAGCGGAGGGTTTATCACACAATAAAACACTAAACTTAAATTGGCAACTGAGCCAATGTGGATATAAAATCACTTGTGTAACAATTATACTCATTCCGCTAATAACTATCCAAGACTTACTCCACAGAAATCCTCTGAAGTTAAGAAATTTACTTACTTAATAAAAAGTATTTGGGGTAAGTTAATATTGTATTGTGTATAATTGTGTATAATTGGGTATTTTTATAGTTGTTTTGATTGATTTTGTAGCTTAAATATTAATTTCTTGTGAAAACTAAGATAGACTGAAATGATTAGTAAAAACCAAATTTGCCATAATATAAAATGTAGAGTATAATTAAAATTAGACAGCAAAAAACAAGCTTAACAATTACCAAAATCCAATAGTAAAATTAAAACACAAAAAACTAACAAAAACAAAAATATATGGTCAATTGGCACAAAAAAAACCAAAAAAATCTATGGAAAATCTACGGTATTTTTAGCATCACTACAGCCTGTTTTGTAACTGTAGTGTTTTTGTTAATCCAAAATCCAATCTCCAAAACAGCCAAAGCCAGTAATTTTGATGCCAATGAAGTAATCCAAAAAATTAATCTTGAACGAAAAAAAAACAACCTTCCCGACCTTCAATCTAACTCAAAACTGAGCCTCGCTTCAGTCCAAAAAGCTAAAGATATTATTGACCAAAATTACTTTGCTCATATCAACCCAAGTAACAACAAAAAGTGGTCAGATTTTATT
>JAYWGE010000052.1:0-2729 GCA_043778455.1 bacterium | reverse complement strand
AATCTACAGTAGCTTTGAGGAATCCAAGAATAGATCCGCAGTCATACCCAGGTAATTCTGGTCTAAATGCGTACAAATCACCACCGTTTTCTACATATTTGATCAAATTATCTGCAATCCTTATCTCCCCATCAGGTGTGGTTGAAGTGATGTCTTTCATACTGTGAATAATATCAGGGGTAAGTACAAAATACCCAGCAGAAATAAGATTAGATGGTGGATTATCTTTAGGTTTTTCCACAAAACTATTGATTTTAACCACTTCAGTTTCGGTGGTGTCGGTGTAGCCCATCACTCCGTAAAGACTAGTTTTGTCTTGGGGCACTATGTCGCCACAAACTACAGGTTTGCCGTATTTGTGATAAATATCTACAATTTTTTGGATACCGTTGATCTTAGTATGCATCAAATAGTCAGGGAAAATTACCAAAACAGTTTCATTGGTTTCAATGTAAGGTTCGGCGCAAAGGAGTGCATGTCCATCGCCTTTTTGAACAGGTTGTCTGACATATGCAAACGATGCCATACTAGAAATTTTGGCTACATCTTCAAGAATTTTAAGTTTATTTTTTTCTTTGAGAATAGCTTCCAGCTCATAGCTAGTGTCAAAATGGTTTTCAATAGAGTTTTTGCCTCGCCCTGTTACAAAGACAATTTCGGTAATTCCTGCCTCCACAGCCTCCTCCACAAGGTATTGGATGATTGGTTTGTCCACAATTGGGAGCATTTCCTTGGGTTGGGCCTTGGTAGCGGGTAAAAATCTAGTTCCAAAACCTGCGACTACAAAAATTGCTTTTTTAATTTTAGGGTATGATGTCATATTTTATAATTTATATTTAACTTAGGGATACAGTTGTAATAGTCAAGGATTTTTGTTATATTGTCAAATTTTGTTATATTTTATTTCTAAATTCCCATCAAAAGGCTAAATATTGACATTCGTGTCCACAGACCATTGGCAGCTTGTTGAAAATAAATAGATCTAGCATCTTTATCCAATTCACTATGGATTTCGGGCATTTTGGAGCTATCAATTGGAAGTGGATGCATAATCAAGACCTTGCTGTCGCCCATCATTTCTTTGGTTATTTGGTATACGCCGTTACTATATATATTTTTATCTTCATCGCTCATCCGTTCCAATTGAGGTCTTGTACAATAAATTACATCAGATTTGGCAATTACCTGAGCTAGTTCTGTTATATCTTTTTTGTCATAAACTATGCCTTCAACCTCAATTTCAGCTTGTGCATGTAGAGATTCAGGAGCTACAAAAGTCATTTGGATGTTAAACATTTTGAGGACTTTGGCAAGAGATTTGATGGTTCTACCGTGTTTTATGTCCCCCACAAAAGCAATTTTTAGCTCAGCTGTTTTGTTATCCTCAAAATGAGTTGCAAAGTTTTCTTGAATTGTAAAAATATCTAGCATAGCTTGGGTTGGGTGTTCGTTGCTACCATCTCCGCAGTTAATCCAGCTAATATCTTCAAAATTGCTACAGCCATAGTGTGCCACAAATTCCTCTTTGGTTCTAATAGCAATAAAATCAGGACAATATCCAGTAAACATTCTAAGGGTGTGATCTAGCGTTTCGCCCTTGGTTACAGAAGTGCTAGTGGCGTCGCTCATACTAATAATCGTGCCTCCCAATTTTGTCCAAGCAGTTTCTGTACTAAATCTGGTACGGGTACTATTGGCGAAAAACAGTGTGTACATCAATTTTCCTTTGGCTAGTTTGTTGTATTTAATTGGATTTTTTTTGATATTAGTCGCCCGAGTGATGATATGTTCTACAGCTAGTTTGTTGAGCTGATTGACAGAGACAAGGCTAGAAAGCTTAAAATCTCGTTTACCATGGATATCGGGCAAGGTGTAGTTGGATTGAAAAGAAGTTTGGGACTTGGAAAAAGAGTTGGAGGTGGTAGAAATATCAGACATACTATAATTAGTATAAAATAAAATAAGTATTATGTCAAACAAAATTACTTAAAAACTTGCCAAGAAACTGTAATTTGAGTATAATTAATAAATGTCCAAAGGTATGTACAACAACGCAGTTTCTAATAGTATCAAAAAACGATTACTACGACAATTTTTAGCTATTTTACTAGCTTTTGTCTTGGTAGGTAGTGGAGTTTGGAGTTATTTTTATATTACCAAAACCTCTGTTGGGATTCAAACACCAAAACAAGAAGAATTGGTAAGCCAACTGTCTATTGATCAGCAAAATGCCATAGAGCAACTCAAAGCAACTGTCCAAACTGCCACTCCAGAAAAATTGCTCTACACCGAATTTACCCTTGATGAACTCAAAATTTATCCCAAAGAATGGGTTGCCAACAAATTTACAGAAAAACAACAAGCCAACGCTCTTATTTCTGATGCAGAGGCCGACGCAGACAACGATGATTTGACAAACCGTAGAGAGTTTTTGTATGGTGCCAACCCTAATAACCCACATACTTTTTGCGGAGTAAAACCCACCAACGAAGACGGTACAACCTGCAAAACTGACAAACAGTTTCTTGACGAAGGTCGCTCTCCACTCACTGGTCTATTGCTTGAAATTCCCAAAAAATTCCGCTTCAAGATTGTGGATAAACAAATGTTAGAAGGTTTGCAAGAATCCTTTGGTACAGCGAGTAAAGAAGGAGTAGATTTTCCTGCGATGTACGAACTTGCCCGAACAATTGATCTTAGGGATGAACTTAAAGACATCCAAGTGGTTT
>JAYWGE010000051.1:0-7913 GCA_043778455.1 bacterium | reverse complement strand
TTTAACGGTATCACCAGCCAAACTCCAAAAGTCTTTTTGACCAAAAATCTCATTGACAACCCCGCCAGTTTTGATACTATAATAATGGGTAATAGTTTCCCCTTTAACAAAATTAACATTAACGCCGTAGCCCTAAATGGCAAATATATCATTAATGAATCTAGTAATATTGTCCAAAACGATGGTAAAAACCTGACATATAAAGAGTTTGTTCTCAAAAATTATAAAAATATAACTAATGTTAACTTGACCGACAAAGAAACAATTGATCTGCAAAAAACTAACTGTACTGAAAAAACTACCGATAAAGAATGCCAAGATAAACTCAAACCTTTTGCAGATGCCAAGCTCAAAAAATATCTCTCTTCACAAAACCCAAACTACTCCGAAATAACCCTTGGTTTGGATGATAGTCTTGATAGTAACTCCTTCAAAAAAGTTCTCAAAGCCTACTATTCTGATCGTATTGATGCTTTGACCAGTCAACAAAACATTATCAAAGATATAGCGTTTCTCAAGGGTTACACTAGCTACATTGAACCAATTTTACCAAATGTTATCCAGTCTGTGGTAGTCCTAATTTTATTTATCTTACTCTTTACCATCAAGTTTTTAGTACACATTTTGACTAGTATTTTTATTTGGCTACTTTGGAAAATACTATTAATGGTTGGTTTTGCCAAAATTGATATTGAATTAGTAGAATCAGAAATTGTTAGTATTTAGCAAAAACTATCGATAACTCTCATTGTCCTTAAATTGATAATATACCCAAACCCATATCAACTTTCACAAACTGGCACACAAAATTACTTTGAAAGTAAGGATTTACTACTTAATGAAAAGTAATTAGTGCAAGTTGAAAGTTGCGTTGGTATAAGTCTCCTTTTGAAGGGGAAGTTTTTTTTGGTCATTGTCTTTAGGTTTGTTTGTAATTTTTTAAATTATGATGTTTTCTGTGATTTAAACGATGAAGCACCCCCATCAACTTCGTTGTTACTCCCTAAATAGGAGGATATTCTTAGTTTATTTTGATATTTTGTTTGTGAGTGAAAGTTGGGTGGGGGAACAAGGATAACAGTAAATTTTAGATTTTGTTAGTTTAAGTTCTATAGTTTAGCTATAAACTGTCAAAAACTCTCCATATTGCAGGAGAGATAGTTGTTTTTAGTTTAGAATTAGGCTCGGATAACTTGCATAAGGAATTCACCTCCTGCTTTCTTATCTTTAGCTTCTTTGCTGGTAAGTACACCAAAAGATGTAGTGATAATATTAGTACCAAAACCATCATTGACTCTAGGAAGCTCAGTGTATGAACCGTAGATTCTTTGACCTGGTCGTGAAACTCGTTTTAGCTTGCCCAATTTTGGAGAGATAGTAAGACTGATGTCGTATTGACCAACTTCAAAGCCTTTGAAGTAACCAAGGGTGGTTAGTTTTTTGCAGATCTCAACAATGAGTTTGCTTTTTAAAACTATACAGTTTGGTTTGTCGGCCATTACACAGTTATTGACTCTAGCTGCAAAATCGCTTACAATATCGTTCATTGACATAGAATAACAAATTTAGTAAGGGTTAAAGATTGAATTAAATTGAATTAATTTTTTGAAGATTAATTGGTTGCAGGTGTAAAACCGTTGAGTAAACCTTTTAGAGCTTGTTCTCTGACACAGATTCGGCACATATCAAAATGTCTGATATAACCGTGTTTTCTACCGCACATAGAACATCGTCGTACTACTCTGCATTTAAATTTTGGGGTTCTTTTTGCTTTCGCAATTAAGGATTTTTTCGCCATAATATACAATATTTAAATTTAGTCTTTGATAAATGGGAAGTTGAGAGCTTTGAGCATTAATTTGTTGTTTTCAGTCTTGGTCTTGAAGACTACATTGATTTGCATACCAAAGTTGATACCAGCATCAAAGCCAATGTGGGGAAAAATGGTTGCTGTTGGAAGACCCAATGAATAGGAAGAGTATTGCTTGTCAAAAGAGTTTACCTTTAGACCTTTAAAATCTCGGATTCGCGGTAGGGCAACATAAACCAAGGTCAACAAGAAATCAAAAGCTCTTTGTCCTCTTAGAGTTACGGAAATACCATTGATATCACCTTTTCTAAGTTTGAAGTTGGAGATTGAGACTCGGGATTTGATTAGTTTTGGTTTTTGACCAGTAATCTTGTGTACATACTCAGAGATGGTCTGCTTATCTTTGTTTTCGTATCTACCCACACCAATGTTGATAGAAACTTTGTCCACCTTAGGTAGATCAAAGATATTTACAGAGCCACCAAGTTCAGCATTAACAGTAGAGATTGCCTGATCTTTGTATTGATTGGAAGATAGAGTTAGGTTTGACATAAATTTTATCTATTTAATAGAAAGGTTACACCAGTTTACTTACAACTTTCAATAAATTAACTTTTATGTAGCTAATTTTGTTTGCAAGTTTGTATAAGTCAATATGGGGAATATACAGATTATTCTAGTGTTGGTTGCTGATCGGCTGAAGGTAGTTTTTTGGTTTTCTCTACTCGGACAGAAATAATTTCTTGACCTGTTTTTTTGAGAATACGGATTTTTTTACCTGCTTCGTTGGTTTGGATAGACACTTTGCTGACTTGACCATCTACGGTTTGGTGAGATAGATTGGATACATCAATGAGTCTTGGTACGCTATACATAGAACCTGGATAGGATTGACCGTTGTATTTGAAGGATCTTCTGAACTTTGTAAGCCCAGGAACTCCAGCAACAGACGCACGAATCTTGGTTACTTTGCCATTGGATTTTTTGACGATTGCCAAAATTTGACCAATTGTACCTTTATAATTACCAGCGATGATCTTGACGGTGTCGCCAGTTTGAATTATTGCTTTAGCCATAATAGGGTTAAATGGATTGGATAGTTTGAATATTAAATATTACTTTTGTAATAGTTTGATGTTGAGTAGTTTAATTTTTGTAACTTTAGTGTAATATCTAGCTTGTCATCCTGAACTTGTTTCAGGCTCTAATACTTCAAATAAAGAAAAATAAATTATGTTTTATAAATGGATACAATTAACTGGAATAATACCTTTTAGATTCTGAAACAAGTTTAGAATGACACAATTTAAAATTACAGTTATGTACGAAAATATGGATATACTACAACACTTCTTCGGCCAAGGATACAACTTTGTTAAAACCACAGTCTCTCACTTCTCGGGCGATTGGGCCAAAGACACGAGTTCCTACCATTTCAATTTCTTTGCCTCCTTTTTTGACTACTACACCAAGGTTTCGGGAGAATCTAATTGAGGATCCGTCTTTTCTTTGGATTTTTCTTTTGGTTGCGGTGATCAATACAGGTACTTTTTGTCCTTTTTTGATTTTACCACCGACTGATGCCTTTTTGACTGAACCCATTACGATATCGCCCACAGTTACAGATCTTCTTTTGTTCTTTCCAGAAACAGAGAATAACATAACATAGACGGCACCTGAGTTATCACCAATTTCGACAATGGAGCGTTCTCTAAGCATAGAATATGATTTTTAGAAAAATTATTATTTAAGATTGAAGTTGATTGTGAAGTTTTATTATAAATTCAAAACTAGAATTCACTTTTACCTACAATTTTGCATTTGAAAGGTAATTTGTGAGCTGCAATTCGGAAGGCTTCACGGATTTTCTCTTCTGAAACACCAGATGCCTCAAAGATAATTCTTCCTGGTTTGACTGGGAACATAAAGTAATCAATAGAACCTACACCAGTACCCATAGGTGCACCTAATCCTTTGGAAGAAACAGGTCGAGATGGGAATACTCTGATAAAGACCTTGCCTCCCTTACAGTATTTTGAAATTACTTTTCGGGCAGCTTCAATTTGTCGGCTGGTCAACCAGCTTGAAGTAGTAGCTTTGAGTCCAAATTCTCCGTTTACTACTTTGGAACCTCGCATAAGAGTTCCGTGTCGTCGTTGACCATATGTATTAAATACATGTTTGTGTACAATTCTTTTTGGAGCTAACATATTAGATATAGTTTAAGATTTTGATGTGAATTGACACATTTTTTGTTATTGTTTTAAGTTTATTTCAACTCACCAATGACTTATTCTACCACTTTGTGAGCAATAGTCTTGGAGACAGGAGCACATTCTTTGATTTCCACTTCGGAACCTACGGAAAATTTGCTGGAGTCAATACAAGCGACATGGTATTTTCTTCTTAATTTGAAAGCTTTTTTGTAAATCTCGTGTTTCAGAGTTCTGATAACGGCTACAGTCAAGGCTTTGGTCATTTTGTTGGAAACTACGATTCCTTTCATAAAAAATATAGATGACTTGGTTTTTATATGTTCCCCATTGTTAAGGGGGTGTCGCAAAGCGACGGGGTTACTTGTATTACTATAGACTTAGCTTAGTAAGCATAGTTTTTGAGTTTGTCTCCTTTGTACAACCAGACTTTGACGCCGATGATACCAGTTCGTGTTGGGGCATGAACTAACGCAAAATCAATATCAGAATCAATAGTGTGTCTTGGGATAGAACCATGAGCAAATTCTTCTTTTCTGGCGATGTCAGCGCCGTTTAATCTACCTTTAATGCAGATTTTGGCACCTAGCGTTCCTCCAAATTTGATTTTCTCAATATAACCTTTGGCAACTTTTCGGTAAGGAATGTTTCGCTTTAGGGCGTCTGCAATTTCGTCTGCAATAACTTGAGATGAACCAAGAGGGTTTCTAAATTCTAGAATGTCTAGTTTTAGATCTTTGGTCAAACCAAATTTGGTAGCAAGATTGTCTCGCATTTTGTTGATTAACGCACCACCTTTACCGATAACTAGACCAGGTTTGGTTACAAAAAGAGTAACTTCAACTTTTCTAAAATATCTTCGGATGATAATTTCTACCAATCCAGCTGATTTAATTTGAGATTTGATGAATTCACGAATTTTTAGATCTTGGTGCAAGACTTTGGCATAATCTTTGCCTCTTGCAAACCACACTGATCGTTGTAGTTCTGTAGGAGTTCCGCTATCATTAGTACTCTTGGAGAGTCTTTTTCTAGCTCGGAAGAAATCTACGGATATTTTTTGACCCATAAGAGAATAAATATAGAAAAGGTGGAAAAAAGTTGCTATTGCGGGGAGTACAAAACTAATTTTGACTTATGTTTGAAGCTGGTATTATACAAACTTCGCAAAATAGGATTTGCTGTTTACTTAAAAACTTAAGACTACATCTAAAAAAAGTATTAAAAAAATCTGAAAGATAATCTAAAAACTAATTAGAAACAACGGTAATGTTAGCAGAATTTGAATGTACAAACAACTCAAAACACAGAATAAAAAACTAAAAATTAGGTTGATTATAAACTAAACTACTTACGATTTAGGTTATAAAAAACAAAATTTATTTTGACTTGGTAGGTACAATTTTGCTGGTACAACTGTCATTACGACGCGGAATAAACACAGTAACAAGATTGTATTTTGGACTATAGTCCCAATAGCTAACTGTAAAATTGATTGGAGTATTAATGGTAAACTAATTATAATTTTTAATACTGATTGAACAATGTAAGTAGAATTGACTCAACAGTTATAATAATAACACATATCCCCAACACTGTCAAGTTTTTATTTTATAAACCATATCCCGCTATAAACTTTATTCATAACTCCTGTTCGCTTTTGTTAAAAACTGTAGTATGGCTGTAGCGGAGGGTTTATCTTTCCATTATACCCAAAGATTATAAATTTTCACAAACCTGCTTTTAACAGAGTAAGATTTTACTGCTTAATGAAGGGTAATTAAGTGCAGGTTAGAAGTAACATTGGTATAAAACACTTTAATCTATTATTAAACTGACTATATGATATATAGAATCAATATAAAACCAACAGATTCTATAACAAGCCTCAAATCTTGACAAAAAACCTAAAAAAAACCATAATTAAGAGGTAAGAGAAATCCAATAAAACTTAATCAAGCTAAAATCAAACTCAAAATTATGAATGACTATAAAACACTTTTTGGTAATACTAACACAGTTTCTGCCTGTTTGGAATTACGAGACCAGCTCTCCAACGACGGCGAAATTGCCCACATCAAATCCCAATTGCCTACCGCTACCAAAGAAGAAAAGATAATTTTGGGACAACGGCTCAACACCCTCAAACAAGACCTAAAACTAATCAGTGATTCCAGAATCCAAGTCATTCAAGTGGAACAAGAAAGGGATAGTTTTAGTGATTTTGACCCTACATTTTATTCCAATAAATACAAAAACCAAGCAGGTTCTCTCCACCCGATCACTCAGGCTATGAATGAAATCGTGGGAATTTTTGAAAATATGGGCTTTGCAGTAGCCGATGGGCCGTTGGTGGAAAACCAAACCACTTGTTTTACTAAGCTCAATATGCCTAGTTACCATCCTGCAAGATCTATGCAAGATACATTTTTTTTGGCTCAAAAAGACGAGATTGGTGAGGAATATGTGATGCGAACTCACACCACGGGTATCCAAGTCCGCTATGGATCTACGCACCAGCCACCTATCCGAATTGTGGCTCCAGGGCAAGTGTATCGGAACGAAAAAATAGATGCCACTCACGACATTATGTTCCACCAAATTGACTGTGTGTATATTGATAAACGGGTTTCATTATCACATCTCAAGACACTTATTGAGCATTTTTATCGGGAGTTTTTTGGTAATGATGACCTTAAGGCGCGGTTTAGACCTAGTTATTTTCCTTATACCGTTCCGTCATTGGAAGTGGACATAACTAATCCGTTCAAACCTGGCTCTTGGCTAGAAGTGGGAGGAAGTGGACTGATTCACCCTGATGTAATTGCTGGTTTGGGACTTGATCCTGATGAATATCAAGGTTTGGCGTTTGGTTTTGGAATAGATCGGATGGCACAGCTCAAACTTGGCTTGTCAGGTCTTGGACAGTTTTTTAATGGTAATCTCAACTTTTTGGAGGGTAAGAGATAAAATAATCACAATATGCTGGATCCCATCACAATCAGAAATTTTAAGGCGATACAAGACTTACCAGTTAACAGTTTAGAAAAACTTGATAAAAATAGTATAAGTGAAGAAATAACAGATGACAAAGTCTATTTCAGAAATCCAAAAGAAAGTAAGAATAATATTTATCTTAAAAAACCTCTTCAACTTAAAGGTTTAAGTAAAATAAATTACTTGGTCGGTAAAAATGGCTGTGGAAAAAGCAGTATTTTAAACGCAATAGATTCTTTGTTGATTAAAAGTACAGATATTTCTAATAATGCCTCAACATACATTACCTCTTCTTTAGGTGAAGATAAGGTTTCAATAAAAATAAAAAAAGATTTAAGTAAATTAGAAGAAATAATAACAAAAAAAAATAACTCATTTATAGAGACTAGTGAGATTATTGAGGTGTTAAAATTTATAATAGATATAACGATAATTTTAACTTGCTTGTTTGGGTTTGGTTATATTAATAATACATATTTTAATAATTATAATTTGTCTTTTTTCTTTATAATATTAACAATCGTAACACCTATTTTGATACACCCATATATTCAAAAAAATATAGATTTGCTGAAAAATTTACCGTGTAACCATTGTAAAATTTCACTTTATTATAATGTAAATAATGCTTATTTAATTAATAACAATGAACTATCAAAAATAGAAGTTGATAAAATTACAAATACAATATTCTCAAAAATTGGTATAAATATTGATAGCTTCCATTTAGAGAATATGAAATACAATAATTTTACTATACCGTTTCAGGATTTATCAGATGGACTAAAAAAACTTGTAAACTTAATAAAGATACTTCATAATTCTAAGCAACCAATAATATTAATAGAAGAAATAATAACAAAAAAAAATAACTCATTTATAGAGACTAGTGA
>JAYWGE010000050.1:0-2758 GCA_043778455.1 bacterium | reverse complement strand
TTTGTTTTTTTGTTTTTTTGTGTTTGTTTTTTTGATAAATTTGGTGTAAAAGTCTGTTTTTGGTGATTGATAAGGTTAAAAACTTGTGTTTTTGGTGTAAAATAAAAAACTTAGAATATCCTCACACTTAACAATTATTGGTAAACCTTGGTAAAATACAATATAAAAAACACCTAATTTAATAGGGGTCTTAGTAGAAATTTAGTTGAATTTATCAGGGTTTTAATGAGATTTTTTAGCGATATTTAATTGAAGATTTTTTAATTTTATTTGTAAAAATTATTAAAGTTATTTGGTATAAATCTAACTTCAGGCTCTAGTTTGATTTGGTATTCTGAATAGATTTTGGATTGTAATTGAGCAACCACACTACAAGCATCTTGGTAAGAACCAGTATTAAAGTTGACCATAATATTGCTGTGGCTTAGTCGCATTTGGATTCCTCCCACACTGAAACCTTTGCAATCTAAGGATTCTAATAATTTTCCAACAGGTAATTTGTTGCCATAAACCACCCAATCGTTGGGAATTTTGGACTGAACAGCCAAAGGTAAAGAATCAAATAAGATATTTTTGAACAGACTACCAGGGCTTGCAAAACCAATGGGATAAATCGCATCTCGTTTGGTGGCAATTTCTTGATATCTTAATTTATCGTCATTTTTATTTTGACTAATGGGTAAATTTAGTGTGATTTCTAGGACTACCAAATTTTTATTTTGCTTAAAAATACTGTCTCTATAACCAAATTGGCAATCGGCATTAGAAAAAATTAAAATATCGCTTGGATTACTAAAATCAATACATTTGACAGACTCAACAATGTCTTTTATTTCTGTGCCATATGCACCAGCGTTACCGACCGTTGCTCCACCAATTGTCCCAGGAACACGGTTTAATCCGACCATAGAGCCAGAAAAATATTCAGAAATTGGATTTGAATAGTTTTGGAGGGATAAGTCTACAATATCTTGCAAACTAGCCCCTGCTTTGGCGGTAATTTTGAAGCTGGTTGTTAAGTTGTTTTCTAAATTATCCAAATTATAACCTACAACAATCTCGTTAAACTTAGTCAAATTGATAATCACTTGAGAGTAAACCAAATTTTGATCGGGGAAAACCGTATTGGAACCACCCGCCAAAAACATAAACGGCAAACTTTTGGACTGGCACCAAACCACAGCTTCCATTATTTCAACTTCTGTAGTTGGCAAAAACATATATTGAACACAACCACCAATTTGAATTGTGGTATAATTGGCAAGAATTTGGTCGTTAAGAATTTGCATAAGTAAGAAATTAGCAGAAGAAGTTAGAAAAGACTAGCTGATAACTAGCTGAGGTTTTTGGGTTTATAAATCCACCATTCTGGATAATAAAACAAATTACCACTGGGTCGCTGGTGATGTTTTTCGTGAATAACTCTGGAAATATCTATACCCCAAATGAATAGTTTGGCAAGCGGCTTGGCAATTATAGTTGTAATTAAAACTGTGATTAAGCTAAGGAGATTTAAAGTTTTTTGAGTGGATTTTGTGATTAATAATTTGCGCAAACTACCCTCAAAACCATTGGTGTAATGTGGGTAAAAATACAAATAAGCCGAATTCATAATACCGACCGCAATCAGCGGCAAAATGAATAGTGCTACATATCTAAAATCTTGGGTATTTGTCCAGTTGGCAATGTAACAAATGATATAGATTTGCACCAATCTTTGAAGGCAATACTCAACAAGCCAATTGTATTTGTGTTTTTGCAAGGCTAATTTCCAAAAAAAGTAATCCTTGTAAACCACAATTCTTAAGGGTAGCAACCAAACAGAGCCTGTTTTGACTATTTTGTAATCGGGATCAAGGTCATTATCGCCTTGGTGTTTGTGGTGTTCTAAGTGAGTTATTTTAAAATCAATAAAAGTGAAGGGCAAAATAGATAGTGAGCTAATCCAACCCAAGATATTGTTAATTTTACAATTTTTGGACAACAAATTATGACTACCTAGATGGATTAAGTTAGAAAAGTAGTGCAAATTGCAAGTGGACAAAATAAAAGTAAAGAAAAAAACCAGTGTCCAAACCAACAAAAATTGGAAAGAGAGATGATTAAAATCTTTAAAAAGCCAATTGGACAATAATAAAACCAAGACAAAAACTACTATTTGCCCACAGAAAACTAATTGGTTGACCTGATATTTATTCATAGTTAATTTTTAAAAATATAATTAATTTACTGAAGAATTTTTATTGAGGAATCTTTGAGGATCGGTTTTCTTTAATGCCTTCTTTGATATTTTCTTTTGGGTCTTCAATTACCAATTCACCACGGGTGATCCACCGTCTAGTGGGCTGAAGGATTCCGTTGACTGCTTCCAAAATAGAACCTTGTAGAGTTACCACCCGCTTGTCGCCAAAAGATTTGTAGGCAATATCAGTCTCTTCAGCAAGGATAGAAATAGCTTCAAAAACTTTAAATTTTAATTTACGGCAAAGATGATCCCAAATGGTAAATTCATCGCCTTTTTGACTTTTTTGCTCAAAGGACTTAAAAATTCTGTTGTAGTCGCTTTTGATAGATGGAAAATTACTGGTATGTCCAACAATATAACTATTGCCAACTTGACCTGGAGTAGGTGAAATGGGAAGGTGAACAACCCCTTGAGTAAGCAATCGCTGAACGGGAACAGACAAATAATTGCCACGGTTAATTTCAGCTTGACTTTCTTCAATTGGATTGTCTAGGGAAATGTAACTGGTTTTTG
>JAYWGE010000049.1:0-2769 GCA_043778455.1 bacterium | reverse complement strand
ATGAACTAGAAACTCAAATTAGCCGACTGATGCAAGACGAAGATATTAGCAAAAAATCTGGTATTTACGAATTTGTATTGACTAAAAATGAAAAATATCTCAATATCCGAGCTTTTACAGACAAACAAAAACGAGAAGCCTTTGAACGCCAAAGCGGAATATGTACCAAGTGCGGTGTCAAGTTTGACCTTAATGAAATGGAAGCTGATCACATTACTCCGTGGCACGAAGGTGGCAAAACCAATGCTAGTAATTGCCAAATGCTATGCAAACACGATAACAGAATCAAATCTGGTAAATAAAAACTGTAAAAAAACTAAAAACAGTGGTTGGTAAACCGTAGAGCTTCCAAGTTTTAAAATTAACTTTTTTGTAATATGAATATCCCAATACCTCAGCTTCCAAAAATTAAAATAATTCCACGATCTAAAAAATTCCGACCCGTTAGTAATCCTGATCAAAAATATGCTCCACCAATCCCTGTCTCATACCGATCTCCTACACCCTACGCTCATATTGCAAATTTTGGCTGGGGACAAAAAGATTCAAAAAATAGTTTTGGCAATCATACTCTAAATTTCCAAATCTCAAATAGTTTTTAAAAAAATCTCCCAAGTAAAATGGGTTACCAAACACAACAATATCAAGAAAAATCAACTTTTTATTATAACTTTTACACTTATACTTATATTATGGCAAAAAAAACTGAAGTAACCCCCCCAAATCCTATGCCAACTGACTTGGCTGAAAAAAGAAAAATGGCTGACATGATTGTCTCACAGATCCGAGCTAGTTTTGGACAAGGTGCGATTATGAAAATGAACGAAATTGCCAACAACAATGTGGAGGTTATCTCTACAGGCTCGTTAGTCGTTGACCTTGCTACTGGTATCGGCGGAATCCCCAAGGGGCGTATCGTAGAAATCTATGGCCCAGAATCTTCAGGTAAAACCTCACTGTGTCTGTCTTCTATTGCTCAATCCCAAAAAATGGGCGGCATTGCAGCTCTTATTGATGCAGAACATGCCTTTGATCCGTCTTGGGCAGCCAAATTTGGAGTAAATATTGATGAGCTTTATGTTTCTCAGCCTAGCAACGGTGAAGAAGCACTAGAAATTGTAGATAACCTTGTGCGATCCAACGCCTTTGACATTATTGTTATTGACTCTGTGGCTGCTCTTGTACCTCGCTCCGAGATTGAAGGAAATATGGGTGACAGTACTATGGGTGTACAGGCTAGACTTATGTCCCAAGCCCTAAGAAAACTCACAGGTGCTATCAGTAAATCCAAAACTGTAGTGGTGTTTATCAACCAAATCCGTCTCAAAATTGGTGTAATGTTTGGTAATCCTGAAACTACCACAGGTGGACAAGCTCTCAAGTTTTATGCGTCTCAGCGGTTTGATATCCGAAAATCTGGTCAGCTCAAAAACGGCACCGAAGATGTTGGTATTCGGATCAAAGTCAAAGTGGTCAAAAACAAACTAGCTGCTCCGTTTAAGGTCGTGGAAGCCGATATGATGTTTAACGAACCTGGGGTATTTTCTCTTGCTGGTGAGATTATTGATATTGGTGTCAACTATTCCGTCATCCAAAAAACAGGTAATACCTATACCCTGACTTTGCCTGATATGGAACCTGTCAAGCTCGGCGTCGGTCGTGACAAGGCTAAAGATGCACTCTATGCTCAGCCTAAGCTCATAGACATCGCCAAAGCTCAAATCCTCAAAGAATTCAAAGCCACCCTCAACAAAGCCCCAATTGTGTCAAATACCGATGACAACGGCGGAGTCAAAGATGAGAATGAAACCGATGATGAAGACAATTTTGAGGAAGAAGTATAGGAAGATATTTATACCAGTTAAGTAATATTAGCGTTAAACTTACCTCTTATTTACCCTTTAATAAAATTCCAAAACACACTGTCATCCTGAATTTATTTCAGGATCTAATGGCTCAAATAAAAATATAAGTTAGCTAGTCTAAAATCTAAATAAACATGACAACCAAAAAAACCGAACCTAAAACCAAAGTAGATTCAAGTGATATTACTCCAAAAATAGTCCTACCAAGTTCTCCAAGCTCTCAGCCTTTACCGTTGTATGTCATTGCAATTATTGTGGTGATTTGTCTTGTGGTTTTGGTTTTTTTGGTTGGTTACCAAGCCCAGCCCAAACCTGCTCCTGTTCTGACAGGAACATACAAATTGGGTAAAACCGCTCCTGATCACGCTTATCCTGATCCTCAAAAAACACCAGGGGATGTGTATAGAAACATTACCGAAAAAGATATTTGCGTTTCGGGTTATTCGGCTACCGTTAGAAATGTCCCACAATCTCTCAAGAAAAAAGTTTATGCTCAGTATGGAGTGGCTTATCCTCAGCCCAAAGGTACTATTGAGGTAGATCATTTTGTGTCGCTACAACTAGGTGGAAGCAACGATATCAAAAACCTATGGCCAGAATTTGAGGAGCCAAGACCTGGATTTAGGGAGAAAGATGTGGTAGAAAATTACATCAAAAAACAAATTTGCGACGGCAAAATCACCATCAAAGAAGGTCAAAAAGCTATTGCAGAAGATTGGTACAAAGTTTATCTTGAGATGAAAGGTGAAAAAGACACCAGCGACAACGGAGACGATGACGGCAAGTAAAAAACAAAATTATGTTTGATATATTAACTATTGATTGGGGGTCGGTAAGATTTGGAATGGCTTTTGGATCTACTCAGATGGGTCTTGTGGTTCCGTGCCAATATAATTGTTATAAT
>JAYWGE010000048.1:0-8045 GCA_043778455.1 bacterium | reverse complement strand
TCCATCTTTTCCAAGGGTTGTAATTATTGTTTCACCTGTTTTGGTTGTAGTAACTCCAGCAGTTTCAGGGACAGTAAGAGGTTTACCGTTAATAATTCCACTATGGCTCATTTTTTTGATAGAATCTGGTGTTACTTCAGGAGCTTTTGGAGTTGGTGTGGCTTCAGACAATGGAGGTGTGGGGGACTTAGGCCCTGGTGTTGTTGGTGTACCTTTTGTTGTTTCTATGCCTTCAATTTCAATACCTACCTCGCCTATTGCATTTAGAGTTTTGGATGTAAGGATAGAATCGCCTTTTACTTGAGTAGTTATGCCATCTTTATTTATTTCCCACTTCATACCTTTTACAGGGTTTTTAATCTTACCGTTTTCAAGTAACACACTAGATCCGTCTTTGTTGGTTATTAGTGTTACACCATTTTTGCCAGTTACAACATTAAAATCTTTGCCCAAATCAACCTCTTTACCACCTACTGTAATTTTAGTTACTTCGAGAGCTTTTGGAGTTGGTGTGGCTTCGGGTGATGGAGGTGTGGAGGGCTTAACTTCAGCGGGTTTAGCAGTGGTTAAACTTTCAGTGGTTGGTGGTACTATTTTGGAATCTTCTACTTGAATAGGTACACCATCTTCTAATTCCCAATGTGTGTCTGGAATTTTAGTCTCAATATACCTGTCATCTGATCCAACCAACAAAGTAGATCCATCTTTATAAGTAACCAAAGTCACACCATCTTCACCATTAGAAAGGTTGGCAATATTCTCATAGTCGTGTACCATTCTACCATTTATTAAGAATTTATTTATATCAGGTGTTGAGGTTGGCGATGCTGAAGTGGGTGTCGGTGCTGCTTCGGCTGAGGATTCAAGGCCTAGATTTTGAGCTATAGAGTGGCTATCATTCCAGCCTAGTTGATGTTTCCCCCAGCCAATTACTTGGTCTCCATTTTGCATAGCCATATGACCAAGAGACCTTACGCCAAATGAAGCCGCGGTAGCAATCACAGTATTTTTAACCATTTTTGATACGCTCATCTGTTTGACATCTTTAATATCATTAAATTTTGTAGTTACACCATTGACAATTTGTAAAGCAATGTTAATTTGATTCTGATCTAAAGATTCTAATGCCTCTACATTTACACAAGCGTCTCTAATATCTTTTTGATATTTTACCATATCAGATGGAGACGCAAATTTGTATTGAATATATTGAGTTTTAGAGCCAATCTCAAGGTCATTACCCTGACTAACTAAGTGGTTCATAACTATTTTTATCTGTAATTTGTCATTTTCATCAGTTGTTTGAGATAACAATTCTTTCACAACACTCAAAGCGGTCTCACCTGATACATATTTTCTTGATGCCAATTGCTCGTTATAGTCACTGTTATGACCAGATTCACGAATATCTTTGATTAATTGCACACCTCCAGCCACTAATGGTAAGGCACTTGGCATGAATGCTAGTGGAGCTGTAACCAAAGCTTGGGCCCCCCGTATTGCAAGTCCTTCCCTAGCTTGTTTAGATCTAAACTCTCTTTCAGCTGTAGCTAGTTTTGCTGCTTCTACATCAGTTTCTGTAAGTAAATTTTGAAGCTTGTTATTATCAAGATCACGCAAAGAAACAAGATTTGTTGCCATTTTTTCTGCTGCACTATCGGAAAAAGTCTCTGATTCTCTAGTTTCTGGTTCACCTGTCATTTTTTTATAAATTTTATCAGCTTTTTTTGCCACTTTACCCAAATGTTTCCCAACCAAACCTTGGACACCAACTTTGTTTTTTGTTGTAATATATTTTTTTAATACTGTGGTGAGTTGAGTTTTGGCATCATCTTCAGAAAGATTTTTATTGTTCATAATAGTTTCTATCTCCACAATGGCTTCTTGAGGTAATTTGGTTGAACTTGTTTTACCTCGTAATTCTCGCCAAGTTCTTGTAATAAACCCCCACTTGGAGCCTTTAACCTCTAGTCTTTCAGGCGATGTTTTAGCGTTTTTCTCAGCATCTGTGCCACCCACTCTTGTTTCGTTAGTTTTGGCATCTTGAGTTAATAAAACATCAAATTCCCGTTGCGTCAATTGTTGCGTCAATTGTTGTTGTTCTGTAAATTTTGGTTTTTGGTTGAACATAGATGATAGATAAAGATGAATAAAAAGTTAAAAAATAAAATTATTGGATTGGATTAAGTTCTAGTTGTTTTACAAACTCGGCGTAGGCTGTCAGGAATTTTTGGCTTAGATCAGGGAATTTTGTGAATATATCTGGTTGAGTTTTGGCTTGTTGGACACGATAATAATCAGTTTCTGTGTAGTTTTCCCGAAAATAACCCAGCATAAATTTTTCATAAATTGCGGTACATTGCTTGGCGACTTGGTCTTTTTTTTCGTCCTTAAAACTGTCAAAAGGTATGCCATACATAGCCTGAACTAGTTCTTTGGTAAAACTGTCGTATTGAATTTGGGTGGGAAGAGATGTTATGGACATAAAATTAAAATTGTAAATATTAGTATGAAAGAAATGTAAAAGTTAGTTTTGTGCTTGTTTATTTTTTAATTGTATCACATTTTTTGGTTTTGGTCAAATCTGTCTACAAAAGTGGAAATGTGTCGTAACACAGATATTTATCAAATCTAATTATCAATGACACTTGAGGAGGTTTTTTAATTTGTTTAAGATAATATTTTTCATAGAACCTTTTTGCATTATCAACTAAAATGTCAAAACAAAAGTCAAAAGGAGTCATACATCATCTTAATTGATAGAGGATTGTTAAGTTTTTATTATCAACTAGCGGATAGCTGTGTCCCAAGTTTGACAAAAATTGACAAAAACTCAAATCAGAAGTATAATGTAACTATATTAGCTTTACATTAACCTTTATATTTTATGCATAATTTTATTGGTAATTCAACCAACAAATCAAATAATATTCCAGTTAATTTTAAGGGTGAAAACAAAGTATATGAAGCTCAAAAACTATCTCAATTACTCAATATTCCTGTCAAATATACTAATCAAACTCACGGAACAAATATTGCTATTTTGACATCTCAAGATCAAGATTTATCTAATATCAAAGCCGACGCCATAATTACCACTTTGCCCAATGTTGCTATTGGGGTTTATACCGCTGATTGTATTCCGCTATTGATTGAATGCAAAGATTTGATCGGAGCTGTGCATTTGGGACGAAAAAGCTTGGTCAATGGTTTGGCTCAAAAAGTTTTGAAGACCATAAGTACAGATTTTGGAGTAAACCTTGCAAATTTGAAATGTTATATTGGCCCAAGCCTAGGCTTTGAAAACCACACTACTTGGGTAGAAGAAGTAACCAATATTTCTGATAAATACAAATATAATTACCCCAAAGGTGTGCATTTCTTTAACAATATTGTGATGATGAGCCATTATTTACAAAAACACAATTTGACATTTGAATCTGTGGCTGATAGGTCTTCGGTAAAACTGGATGCGGTGAGTTATTTGTGTGATATTTTGACTGAACATGGTGTTGATCCTAAGTATATTTTTAGAGACAAAACAGATACTTTTATCAACCATAATTTCCATAGTTACCGCCGTGATTACCCTTACCACGGTCTCAATTTTAGCTATATATTTATGGGCGAAGCAACAAAACTTTAAGTTTAAATTCAGATAATTTTCAGATAATTTATGTCTCTTTCTACTATTTTTATCACTGTATCTACCATTATTGCTTTTTTGACACCTGTAATTGGAATTGTTTCTATCTTTAAAGGGGAATACAAACCTCAACGAACTACGCGGATGATATTTACAATTATCAGCGCAATAGTCCTTGTCTCGTTATTTTTTGCCAATGACACAACCGCAATCTATTTGGCAATTCCATCATTTTTGTCCTGTTTTGCAATTTTCATTTTGTCTATTCTTTATGGAATAGGTGGAACTAGTAAATCAGATTTTGGGGCATTGTTTTTTGCTTTGTTGGCAATTGTGGCTTGGCGAACAACTGATAATCCGCTTTGGGCGTTGTATTTGTCTATACTCGCAGACTTTTTTGGAATTATTCCAACTATTATCAAAATTAAAAACCAACCATACACCGAATCTATTGGTTTTTATATCTCAGATATTTTGGCATCACTGTTCTCTTGTCTTGCGTTATTGGTCAATTCAGAATTGGGAATTATTGAAAAAAGTACTTATTCTATCTACATTTTGAGTATTAATATTGTGGTGTTAAGTTATGTTTTGATATGCCAAAAACTTCAGCCAAAAACTTGATACTTTTGATAACTAAATTTAATAATTAAAACTCATGTCCAAAATCCTCACCCAACAAACCAAAATTATAGTTTGGCAAAATGCCAATTTTAAGATAACCATTCCGCACATTGACAAGTTTGACGGTGGACATTTGATCGTTAGTCCGCTGGTTGAAATTGCCAGTATTACCCAGCTTAGCGATGACTTGTTGCTTGAGATGTACCAATTAGTTGGTTTTTGTGAACTGGCTTTAATCCAAATTTTGGGTCAGCAAAACATCAAAATACCCTTTACCAACAATCAAGATAACGGTAATTGGGCTGTGTTTAGTGGCAAAAATAAAAGTTTGCACATTCATATCTATGGACGAGCTATCAGTTCTGTCAAGCAAGTTTTTGGTCAAGCTTTATATTGTCCCGATCCAAATTCTACATTTTATGACAATAATCAGCCACTAAATGGGCAAGATATCACAGCTATCAAAGATTTCGTGGAAGAGAAGATTAAATTAAAAAACTAAACAAAAAACTAACTTTTTACACTCCAACTTTTGACATTTCAACTTCTAATTCTTATGCAAAACTTATCACCCAATATCAAAAACACCCTTAAATACATCTCATACCTTAGCACTTTTGTTGGTATGGGTTTTGTGTCGGGAGCGATCGTGCACAGCGGAGACATAGCTCAAATTAACAAATACATTGATATTTTTGTGGTGGGAGTTGTTTTATATTCTGCAGGTTCCATTCTTCAAAATTATTTGGATGGCGAAAAACTAACCCCTAAAAATCTTATTTTTGCAATTCTTTTGTCTGTTACTGTTGGAATGGTTAGTGGTGGTACCCAGCATTACACCGATTTTCCTCAGTATGCGACCGCTCTTATTCCTTTGGGTATCTTTTGTTCCTACATATTTTTTTCCATAAATAAAATCACCACCAAATCAGCTGTTATAACCAAGTTTTATATCGCGTCTGTTGTCAGTCTTTTGGTTTTGTGTGGTTTGTTGTATGCTGGGCTTAGTCTTTATATCAAGCCTTTGTTTCAAAATAAATGCATTGCAAAATCTACTTTTTTAAATATTTCTGTTAAAGCTTCAGGCTCTCACGATCAAACAAGAGATCAGCTCAACTGCCAAACCTCACCTTCTGTTGTAGAGGATAAAACCGATGTCAAAGCTGATATTAATGCTGATGTCAATACTAATTTGGTTGTAGATATCAACAAAACAGAGCTAAGCCAAACAGGAAACGATTTGGTTGTACAAATTAAAGATCAAAATAACAAAATTATAACTAGTTTTGAGGAAAACCACGGTGCCAAAATGCACTTAATCGCTGTGAGTAAAGACTTGAGTCAATACCGACATTTGCACCCAGAATACAAAGATGGCAAATTTGTTGCCAGTTACAACTTTGATCAAACTGGTCAATACAAGCTATTTGTAGATTTTGTTACCAATGGTAAAAACACCGTTTTAAATAAAGATCTCAATATTAAAAACCTCAGTGTTATAAAAAATGAGCTACAAACTGAGAAAATCATAGAAAAACCTAAACCAGAAACCATAAAAACAGAAGATCGCGATAACTCGGAACACAAACACTAGAAAAAATAAACCAATATTAACCAACATAAATTATGTCCAACTTTGTCAACTCAATTAAGTTTTTTGCTCCATACACAATAGTTTCTACCCTGATTTTTTGTGGGTTATATTTTACGGGACTGTACCAAATTTTTGGAACGGTAGAAGGTTATGGCTGGTCAAATAGCGTTTTGCTAAATAGATTTTTTGAATTTATTGGTTATTTTCCTCCAAAGTATTTGTATCCATATATTTTCGGTGTATTTTATTTTGTGATTTCCGTTCCGTTTCAAGAATGGGTGTTTCGGGTTGTGCCAAAGATATTTATTACTCAAAAATGGGTGTATATTTGGTTAACTTCTATCATTTTTACACTTTGCCATATTTATTACTTACAACCCTTTGGGCTAGTTATGGTCTTTGGAATGGGGGTTTTGACAGGACTAGATTACTGGAACAATCGTAATTTTTGGACTATTTGTGCGTTTCACGGAATCACAGCAAGTATGGCGTTTACTCTCAATTTGGCTTAAAAAAATTCAAAATATTATCAAAAAAGTTGACAAGAAAATCAAATCTGATTATAATTAACTTGTACCCTAATCTTGCACAATATGCAACAGCATCTAAACACCACTACCACCGATACTCTTCCAAAATGGGAGTAGGTTTAAGTTGTCAAAGTATATTTAGCGATATTACTCAAAACACAAACATAACTTATCACTCCCGTAACTGGGAGATTTTTTGTTAAAACTAAATAAACACTAAATTTTATGCCTATTTCCCTAACTTCTCCCAATAACTTTAGCTCACTTACTCTTCAGAATTTGACTGACATCACAAATATCAAAACTGTAGATAATCTAATTTTTCCTAGTCAAGAACTAGAGCTGGATCAAGGCTTTATGAAAGATCTGATACTTAATTCCAAGAATGTCATTGACTACTGGACGAAGCAAGAGCTGGTTATGAAACAATTATCGTTTATACTCAAAAAAGCCAATCTAAAAGGTGATTCGTATGATACTTTTGCCGAACGAGCCTTATCAGCCAATGTTGACGGTTACGATTTTGGTGGTTATGTGGATTTTGTAATTGCCAAAGGAAAATACGAGCCGACTAAGCCATATTTCTTTATCCAAGAATTCAAAAAATCTCGTAATCAATCTGGAGATCCACTGGCACAATTGCTTGGCGAAATGTTGGTAGCTCAAGAGCTTAATCAAAATACAGTAATTCATGGTGTTTACATTGTTGGCAAATTGTGGAATTTTATTACAATGAACGGCAAGGAATTTAGTCAAGAAGAGTCACTAGATTCAACTAACTTCGCAGATCTTAGTCAGATTTTTTATCGGCTCAATGGCATCAAACAATACATAGAAGAACAAATTAAACTTAATTAAAAACATCACTATTTATGCCTATTTCCCTCACAACTCCCAACAATTTTTCTACGCTGAATATGCAAGATATGGTTGATACATTTGGACTACAACCTATTAAGAATATTAGCTTTGGAGCTTTGCCTATATACACCAATCAAAAAAGTAATTTGGCTAATCTGATTATCAAAACCGAAAACCAAATTCAATATTGGAATGAACAAGAGCTGGTAATGAAGCATTTGTCGCTGATTTTGGACTTGGCTGATTTGCAAGGTTTTGACTATAACTCATTTGCCGAACGATCCATATCTTCAGTTGTAGATGGCATTCAAATGTCAGGAATTGTAGATTTTTTGGTAGCCAAAGGTAAATACGAGCCTCGTAATCCATATTTCTTCATCCAAGAATTCAAAAAAGCCAAAAACCCTTCTGGAGATCCACTTCCACAACTACTTGGCGAAATGCTAGTTGCTCAAGAACTCAATCAGAATAAAGTGGTTTATGGAACTTATATTGTCGGTCGTTTTTGGTATTTTGTGGCAATGAATAACCGAGATTTCACTGAACTTAGTCCACTAGATTCAACCAACTTGGAAGACTTAGAAACCATTCTGTCTCACCTCAATTGGGTCAAAAGCTATGTAGAAGAACAAGTCAAAAAGTAAGAAATCAAACTATTTATAAATTCTTTTAATTCCAACTAATATGCCTATTTCCCAAATTACCTCTATCAACTTTAGTAAGATAAAAATAGATGAATTAATTCTTAATTTTGGCTTAAAACAAACCAATAACCTGATTTTCCCATTAT
>JAYWGE010000047.1:0-8050 GCA_043778455.1 bacterium | reverse complement strand
TTCGGGCATTTATGACATTGCCAGTTTTCAAAAGGTTATTGACCCAATGTTGGAGTTTGTCAAAGGCTTTCCAACCGTTCGGTTTGTAGATTTTGGTGGAGGTTTTGCGACCAAGTACAAACCAGAAGAAACAGAACTAGATGTTTTGGCTCTTGGGCAATTTATGGATCAAAAAGTCTTGGATTTCCAAACAGAAACAGGCAGATTACTAACTATCATCGTGGAGCCTGGGCGATATGTCGTCAACGATTGTGGTATTCTTTTGTCTAGTTGCACCACCCTCAAACACAACTCTATTCGTAATTTTGCAGGTATTGACACAGGTTTTAATCATCTCATCAGATACGCAATGTATGGTTCCTATCACCACATTGTCAACTATAGCAACCCAAATGGCGAGGAAATAGTTTATGATGTAGCAGGAAATATGTGCGAAAGTAGTGATTTTTTGGCACGAGACCGAGCGTTACCAACCGTCAGAGAAGGTGATGTTATTGGAATTTTGTCCGCGGGAGCCTACGGAATGTGTATGGCAAGTAACTACAACCTCCAACCCTTACCAGCCGAAGTCTTACTTCAAAGCGATGGCACAACAAAATTAGTCCGCACTCGGCAGACATTTGAGGAAATTATGGGTAGCTGTGAGATATAAAATCGCCTCTACGACACGGGTAAATTATTCTCCATTTTGTCTTCCCTGTTTCCACAGGCGATAAAGCCTTATTTCGTTAGCAATTTTCTTGATTAGCGTTACCAGTTGCTCTTTTGAATATTCTTTACCATCTAGCCAGTCAGCAGATCCCCAAATCTCTGGAATCCTACTTTTTGAATCTACCATAAATTCTGATTGATCCCAACCTATAGCTGAAATATTATAGATACCACTATGACTATTTGTTACATAATACTTGACACCTTTGCCTCTTGTATCTACTACACAATCTCCAACTCTTTCTTTGTCTAGTTCAATTCTTAAGTTTTTTGGATTATTGTAACGACTTACATTTCTTAAATATTGATCAAGATAATCACTCTCCCAAGGTATACTTTCCAATTCACGATAAATACACCGAAGCATAGTTTGAATAAAAAGTAAATTAACCACTTCAGACTCTTTCTTACTTTTCTCTATTGGCAAAAAATTCTTTACTAAATATTGAGCAAATATTGAGTTTGATAGCCTTAATAAATCTTCACCGGTAACAAAACATAAATCTTGAGAAGCTAAATTTACCTCTGTGTTATGAACCCTACGATAGTGTCTCATATTTTCAGTAAAATCACTAATGTCTAAATTTACCAATTCTTTTTTAATATATCTTTCTAATTCTTCTGCTTTTAGGTTTGTGAATTTCCCCCCAATTGATTCTAGTAAGGGTGGTTGTGTCCATTCCTCTTCTCCAATATTTTCTCCAAAGTCTTCAACACTCTTATCCATAATATTTTAGTTTTATTAATTTATAATGTTGCATCCGTGTTTTCATTTTTTGATAGTCTGTATCGGTTTATTTCACCAGCAATTTTCTTAATTAAAGAAATAAGTTCATTCTTGGAATATTTCTTACCATCCAACCATTCCCACGACCCCCAAATCTCTGGAATTATTCCTACCGACTCTTGCATAAATGCTATATTGCTCCAGCTTATAGTTTCAAGTTCAAATTTACCATAGTCTTTATCATCATCAAATGACTTGGCTAATTGTTCTATACTACTTCCAAATGTATCAATTATACTATTACCAATTAATAATTTGTCCTCAATAATAGGTTTATTTTCTGGATTATTATACTTTTCTATATTCATTATGTACTTGTCAAGGTAATTACTCGACCACTCTTGTTTTTGTAATTCTCTGTACACACACCTAGCAACAGCTTGAATTAACAATAATTTAACAATTTTTTCTTCTAATTCCTCACCTTCGTAATCAAACTTCAAACCTTTTAAACGATAAAAAACTGTATTAGAGTAAGCCAAAATATCTTCGTTACTGAGAAAAAACATATCTTGAGGAACTAAACTAATCTCCTTAATATGGATTCTGAGCATATGTATCAAATTAGAACTTCTTTTTGCTTCATTGTATTTATCCCTTAAAAAACTATTTGCTCTTTCTGATTCTAAGATACTTGGTTGTTCATATTCTAATGAATATGGGAGTATTGGATACGGAAAAAAAGGTTTAAAAGATTCTGACTCAACATTTGACATACAAATTATTTATTTTATTAAAATTATACTAACTTTTATCTACTAATTATACCTTACTTTTCTTTTTTATGCAACTTTCCTTCACCAAATACCACGGACTAGGCAACGATTTTGTCTTTGTCAACAACCTTTTTTCCGACCAGCTTATTCTTAATCCTGAGCAATGCGTGTTTTTGTGCGACCGTAACTTTGGTATTGGAGCAGATGGTGTAGTTTTTGTGCGAACTGCTATTGATAGCAATAATGATTACCGAATGACCATTATCAACAACGATGGCTCAGAGGCTGAAATGTGCGGTAACGCTACTCGCTGTCTTGCCAAATACCTCGCTGAATTGGAAGGATTTGTTGGACAAAAAACCTATCGTATTGAGACTTTGGCAGGAGTAATCAAACCAACTATCAATCTTGATGGCACGGTAACTGTAGATATGAACACCCCCAAACTAGACCCAGAACTAATTCCAACTACTCTTGGCAACAAAGACAGACTAGAAATTGGCAACAGAGTTTTTGAAGTAACTTGCGTGTCTATGGGCAACCCACACTGTGTGATTTATGTAGATAATTTTGATTTTGACTGGCAAAAAATAGGATCTCAAATAGAAAAACACCCTGCCTTTCCACGCAAAACCAATGTGCACTTTGTCCAAAAAATTAGTGATAATTATGTTAAAGCCAAGGTTTGGGAACGCGGTGCTGGGGTTACTTTGGCGTGTGGCACGGGAGCATGTGCGATTTGTGTGGCAGGTGTAATCACAGGAAATACCCAAAATTACTGCCAAGTGGAATTGCCAGGTGGAGTTTTGAATATCAACTGGTCAGGCAATCCAAGTGATTCAGTGATGATGACAGGCACAGCCACTAAGGTTTTCTTGGGAACTATTGAGATTTAAAAAATCAATTATTTGGCAAAACTACAACCCAATTGCTAACTAAATATAAAACAGTTACAAATAAAGCTACAACTCCAAAAATATCTTAATTTAGACTTTTTAGGGCTTTTTTTTATTCAATTTTGAGTTCAAAAATAAGTTAGCACTTGACAACAATGGTTGCTAATGTTATAATTACAAATGTATACAAAGCACAATAAATATACAACTAAATACCCACTCAAATCAACTTACAAATTACTTTTCAAATTTCTTAAACTTAAATTATTTTATTATTATGTCTATCGTTTTAGGTATTGACCTCGGAACCACCAACTCAGCAATGGCGTACGTAGTCGCTGGTAAACCTGCTATCGTTGAAAATGCAGAAGGAGCTAGAACTACACCATCGGTTTTCTTTTATAACTCAAAAGACAGCTCAGTAACCATTGGTGAAATCGCCAAGCGAAACGCGGTTCTCAACCCAGAAAACACTTTTTATGAAGTCAAACGGTTCATCGGACGATCCTTTGATGATACCGAAACCCAATCTGACATTTCAATCGTACCTTACAAAGTCCACAACGCTAGTGGCAAAATCAAAGTCAGTACCAAAGATGGTAAGGATTATTCACCAGAAGAAATCTCAGCCGCAGTATTGCGAAAGCTCAAAAATGACGCTGAATCCAAACTTGGTCAATCCATTACCGAAGCTGTTATCACCGTTCCTGCATATTTTAACGATGCTCAACGACAAGCTACCAAAGACGCTGGTGAAATTGCGGGTCTCAAAGTTCTCAGAATCATCAACGAGCCAACAGCCGCCGCCCTTGCATATGGTTTTGAAAAAGGAAGCGACGAAAAAATCCTTGTTTATGATCTAGGTGGAGGTACTTTTGATGTTACTGTCTTGGATATTGCTAGTGATACCATTGAGGTTTTGGCTACCAATGGCGATACTCATCTTGGTGGTGCAGATTTTGACAAAAAAATCATTGATCACATCATTGCCGAATACAAAAAAGAAACAGGAATTGACCTTGCCAATGACAAAGCCGCTAAACAGCGTATCAAAGAAGCCGCCGAAAAAGCCAAGCACAATCTATCTACCCAAGCTGAAGAGCAAATCAACTTGCCATTTATCACTATGATGGACGGACAACCTCAGCATTTGATGATGTCTTTAACCCGAAACAAGCTAGAGGATATTTGCCGATCTTTGGTAGAACAATCTATGCAACCTGTCAAAAAAGCCCTTGCCGACAGTAAACTAGATAAAACTCAAATCAACGAAATCATTATGGTTGGTGGTATGACCAGAATGCCATTAGTCCAAAAAATGGTAGAAGAATACTTTGGCAAAAAACCAAATCTTACTGTTAACCCTGACGAAGTAGTTGCCCTTGGTGCTGCTGTACAAGGTGCTGTTCTCAAAGGTGATGTTAAAGATATTTTGCTTTTGGATGTAACTCCATTGACTTTGGCTATCGAAACAGCTGGAGGAGTGGCTACTGCGATGATCGGACGAAACACTACAATCCCAACATCCAAGTCTCAAATCTTTTCTACTTATGCCGATAACCAAACTGCGGTAGATGTCCATGTGGTTCAAGGTGAGCGACCGATGGCAACCGACAACAAATCACTTGGCAAATTTACTCTTGCTGGCTTAGCTCCTGCTCCTCGTGGTGTCCCTCAGATTGAAGTTGCGTTTGATCTTGATGCCAATGGTATTTTGACCGTAACCGCTGTAGACAAAGGAACAGGTAAACAAGCCAATATCACTATCACAGGATCTAGCACCTTGTCCGATGAAGAAAAGAAAGAAGCTATCGAAGAAGCAGAAAGACAAAAAGACGCGGACCTTGCCAAAAAAACCAAAGTAGAAGCCAAAAATAATCTTGATAGTTCTATTTTCCAATCTGAAAAACTAGTCAAAGATATGGGTGACAAAATCTCCGAAGATGACAAATCCAAAATTGAATCAGCTAAAACCATTGCTGAAACAACCCTCAAAAATGAGTCTGCCACCAAAGAAGAGTTAGAACAAGCAGGTCAAAATCTTCAAACCGTACTTATGGCTGTCGGTGAAAAATTTTATTCTCAACAAAATGCTAACAACGGCGAAGGTAACGGTACTGAAAATTCTCAAAACCCACAAACTGATGCTGACAACACTCAAGATGTAGAAGCCACACCAAAACAATAATAAAAAGTATAAAAACAAAATCCACCCACTATTCTTAGGGGTTTTTACTTTGGTTCAAAATATCTATTTGACTAAAAATACTATTGTTGTCATAATTACTAGTATGACCCAAACCCCAAATATGATTTCAAATACTGCCCAAAATATCACCCTTAGCATTCTCAAAACCTCTCTTGGTTTGTGGCAACCAAAACTTTTATCCAGTGAGTCAAGTTCTAGTTTAGATTCTGATTTAAGCGATCTGTCAAACTCTATTTCAAGACTTAGCTGGTCAATTCCAAGTGATTTGTCTCGCGGTATTTTGACTTCCAATATTGCTTTTATTCTTGCCAAACAACTTCGTAAAAACCCAATAGAGATCGCCAAGGAACTTAGCGTTGATTTGAATCAGTTTTTAGTTGACCAAAATCTCAGTTTCGTGTCCCAAAGTGTGGGTGCCTACATTAACATCGTTCCAACTAACTTATTTTACAAAAATCTACTCGTCCAAGAATCTACATTTGATTGTATTGTTGAGCCAAAATCTGAGCGAGTAATGTTTGAGTACATTGGGGCAAATACTGCCAAACAACTCCACGCTGGACATATGCGAAACTGTAACATCGGTGATAGTCTAAGGCGAGTTTTGAGCCTCAAATATGAAAATCTCATCACAGACAATCATTGGGGCGACTGGGGAATTAATATGGGAATTATTATTTGGGGCTGGAAAAACTATCCTATAAACCAAGAATCACTTCTTAAATTAGAGCAAAGCTCTTGGCAAAATAAACCGCTTATTGAAAAATTAACTGAGGTCTATGTGTGGAGCAACGCCCAAAAAAATGTAGCCCCTCACTGGGACGCGATGGTCAGAGATGAGTTTCTCAAATTGGAACAAAAAGATCCGATCAATTATGAACTGTGGCAAAAATTTATTGTTAGCACCAAAAAAGATCTCAGAACCGATTTGGATTTGATGCGAGTGCCAGTCCACAATCTTGAGCAAGGGGAAAGTTTTTATGAACCAGATATGACTTGGTTGACCGAGTTTATGAACCAGCACAAAATTTGGAAATCTGAAGACAAAGCTCGATTTTTTGATTTTGAGGAATTGGCTCAACGGTGGGCTGATTTGGATGAAAACTTAAATAAAGAATTTGTAAAACAACTCAAAAACTTTGGTCGGGCGTATCTTATTTCTAGTGGTGGTTACACCAGTTATTGTTACCGTGATGTGGCAGCAAGATTGCAGTGGATCAGAGATTATGGATCTGAGCTTATGATTACGGTTACAGACAAAACTCAAAAGCACAATTTTGATCAGGCTTTTACTATTATTTGTTATTTATTTAGTTTGCCAGAGTTCAAAGAAGCTGTCCAAAAGTCCAAGAAAAATTTTCAAAAAAATGCCAATCAAAGCCTAATTCAAGACTTAAGTAAAACAACAAAACAACCTTCAAACCAACTAAACTTGAATAATTTATCCAATAACTTGGTGCATATTGGTTATGGGTTTCTCAAGCTACCTGATGGTAAAATGAGTAGCCGAAAAGGAAATGTGTTGTTACTAAGAGATTTGTTTGCGGAAGTACAGCAAGAAGCTCAAAAAACTATTCTGTCCAAAAGCCCTAATATGCCTAAAGATCAAGCTAGTCTAACGGCTCAAAAAGTGGCATTGTCCGCCATCAAGTGGAATGACCTCAAGCAAAGCTATGAGCAAGATATTACTTTTGACATTACTCAAGTTCTCAATTTTGTTGGAAATACTGGGGTTTATCAGCTCTATACTTATGCCCGTTTGAGTAGTGTCCTCAAAAAACTACAAGCCAAACAAGATTTTAAAACAGACCTCACCCAAACCCTCCCAAATGAGAGGAGTCAAAGTTTAGAAAATTCTCATCTGTTAAGGGGGTATCTGCAAAGTGGGGAAGTGTTATTTGATAGTCTAACTTTGAACCTGATAGAACAAGAGATTCTCAAGCAATTATTCATTTTTCCTGATGTTTTGGAGCAAGTTTGTGCCAAGTATCAACCACATTTGATTTGTAATTATCTATATGGTCTGTGTAACCTGACCAACAAATGGTACAACGATGTCCCGATTCTCAAAGACACCCAGAGATCAGAGTTTATGATTAGTTTTATCACCAAAATAATGCAAAACCTAGCCTTTACCCTTGATCTTTTGGGTATTGAAGTCGTAGATGAGATATAATATCGGTCTGATTATTTTACTTATTTGCCAAAAAAACATATTTTATCTATACTTAAACTAGAACCAACTACAAATTCTTAAAAATATTCTTTACAAATGGCTTGGTACAACACATATCGCCCCCAATCTTTTGCGGATGTCTCGGGACAACAACTAGTCAAATCTGTACTAGAAAATGCCATAAAATCAAACAAAATCAAACATGGTTATCTCCTCTCAGGCCCCAAAGGTACAGGTAAAACAACATTAGCCAGAATTTTTGCCAACCAACTCAACGGCATAGCAACCAACCCCGAAGCTCGGCTGGACATTATTGAGCTTGATGCTGCCTCCAACACGGGAGTAGACAGTATTAGACAATTGATAGAATCTGCCAAAACTACTCCTTTTGCTGGAAAGTATAAGATTTACATCATTGATGAAGTTCATATGTTGTCCAAAAGCGCTATGAATGCTTTACTCAAAATATTGGAAGAGCCACCTCAGTATTTGGTGTTTTTGTTGGCGACAACCAATCCCGAAAAACTTTTACCAACGGTACTAAGTCGTTTGACC
>JAYWGE010000046.1:0-2781 GCA_043778455.1 bacterium | reverse complement strand
CTATCTCACCCCCAAAGACGAAAGATATCAAAATATAGACGAATATTCGGAAAAGTATTTAATTGCTATCAAAAGAGATTATTACATAGAGAGGTACCCTGAGTGTATACCTAACACTGTCTCCGTTGAAACAAAGGTAGAAATTACTAATTATTTGAAGGACAGAAATGCAGTTTTGGAAAAGCAGAAGGATGCGGATTTTATTAAAAACAAAAAACCTAACACATGTAACACAGGATTTGAGATACAAACTGACGAGCAGGTTAAAGTTGCAGATTTTGATGTTTTTGAGGATATTTTCTAGCTTTATTTTGACAACAACTCCAAACCTTTTTTGATAGTTGCCAATAGATTATCTTCGTCCCAATCTTGGGATTTCTTGAGTTTGGATATAATAGCAATAACTTCTGATTTTTTGTATCCAAGATTGGCCATAGCGTCCGCAAAACTACTTGCAAAACTACTCTTGTTGTCAGCAGTTTGAACAATTTGCTCTAGGTCTACCATGGCACCTTTGAGTTCTAATACGATTTTTTGAGCGGTTTTTTTACCAAGACCTTTTACAGCACAAAATGGCTCTATATCTTTGTTTTCTAGAGCTTCTTTGATCTTAGTTACTCCAAGGGTATAAATAATATTGGCAGCTGCTTTTGGTCCAACGCCATTTACTTTCATCAAGCTTTCAATCCATTCACGATCTTCAATCCTGTCAAAACCATACAACTCTTCTTTGTCGTCGCGACACAAATGTAAAACATACAAATCTACATTTTCATTGATCATATACCTGTTGTTGGGGGCTACATAGACTAGGTAACCAATACCTGTGGCGGTTCTGACAATAATTTTGCCATCCAAAAAATTAATAATTCTACCTGAAATATATGCAATCATAGTACTTATAAGCATACCATTTTATCAATAAATTTGTCAAGTGGAACTAAAATAGCTAATTGATTAAAACCCTCACTCAACCTCTCCCGTATGAGAGGAGCAACTAAGATTTACAGTTACAACATCAGTATTTTTTTGTTTTAGGTTGATGTTTTTTTCTATTTGAAAATCATCCAAAATTCCTCGCATAAGCCTGTTTACACCTTCGTGAGCCACAATACAAACACTGTCATTGGCAAGAATTATTCTCAAAAAATCTTTGACTAACCGTAAATACGCATCGTAGTAACTTTCGCCACCTGGGTAATTGAGCATTAGTTTATTAAAATTACTCTTTGCTCTGTTAACAAAAAAATCACCAAAAAAAATATCGCAAATCTCTTTATTTTTTCCTTCGCAAAAACCCATATTTATTTCCCGGAAACTATCTATTGTTTGCAATTCCAAGCCCAAGTGGTCGGCGTATATTTGAGCTGTGTCCTTAGCTCGTTTGAGTGGACTACAATAGATCTTAGTAATATTTTTATCCAGCGTTTGGGCGATTTGTTTTGATTCTTCCAAGGATTTTGTTAATAGTGGTGAGTCTAGTGATCCTTGGTATAAGTTGTTTTGATTCCATTCGGTCTTGCCGTGTCTCAAGATAGTTATTGTCCAATTTTTATTTCTTTTTTGGTAATCTATTTTTTTGAGATAGAAATTTAGCATTAGATTTTTGAGCTGGGTTGTTGGCATAGTACTATTAGTATTGCAATAACAACAAAAACTGTCAATATTTGTCTCTAAAAAAATGCAAATTTGTATTTATATCAAAAACTATCTACTTATCAAAGTTATTTAAAAAATAAAAAGCTCTATTTGGAGGCATAATTTGGAGGTTATATTCTATTTTTGCCTTCATAATCACACTTGACAATGTCCAATAATTCTGTCATAATTAATAGTATGACCTTTGTATTGTGCCTGTCTAAATGCCAATAACACTACATATAGTAGCTCTTCAAAAATTATTAGCTATAAATCAAGGTTTTTGTAAAATTAGTACTAGACTATTGTGTAGTAATAAATAACCAAATCTCTAGCTCTTTTGAATATATCTTAAAAAATACTTAAAGACACTATAAAAGATTAAAAAACTCCTTTGTAAAAAAGAGCTTTCGCAGTAGGGTCAGATGTATTCTGATGCCTGTACAATTTAATGTATCTGCTACTACTTTAATTATATGTCTAATCAATTTATAAAATAATCCTTAAAAAGTTAAAATTATGTTAACCATAAAAACAATAGTTGAATCAGTTTTATCTCCGCAAGATATTCCAAAAAATATATTCCTAAATGTATTAGAGAATTTTCCTAATATAAAAAGAAAAAAGCAAGAAGAGTTTAAAATTTTTTTTGAAGAAAATGAAGATATAATCACATTAGAATTATGCAAAAGCGAGTGTTTTATTTCCAGAGTTGTCTTTCTTTACGAAACAATTTTAAGAGAATATTCAAACATAAAAAGGCAACATATTTATAATATATTTTTAGGATTTGCAACATCAGAAGATATAGAGAAATTTGAGCTAGAAAAAATGTGTCATATTTTAGGTTTAATGTCTATTGAAGATTTAGACATCCTAAGAGACATCAAAAAAGATATTTTTATGTATTATGAGGAGCAAAATTCTAACCCTCAAAAATCATCTTGTTTATTTTCTTTACAATCAGTAGGAATATTTAAAACTCCAACAGTTTATGATGGAAATAGATTTATTCTTACATCTTTTGGACAAGAATTTAAAAAATATGCCTTTTTATAACAATCGTCTAAGCTAACAATATTATAACTCAATCTTAATTTTTATATTCATTCCTATGTCCACACTTATCCAAACCGCCAAAGG
>JAYWGE010000045.1:0-2796 GCA_043778455.1 bacterium | reverse complement strand
TCCTGAATTTATTTCAGGATCTAATAGTTTAAATAAAAGGTAGTGGTCAATATAGCGTTGTATAGCATTGATATATAAACTATATTTGTATTTTCAACTACCAAAAAATCCCCAGTCCCGCTGAGACAGCACCTTTGTCAAGATGCAACCAGCTTCCAGGTTATCAGTGCTATTTAGACCATTATCAAATTTGAACTAAGGCGAAAAAAAACACCCTATATTTGGGGTGGTAATTAGGGTTTAATCCTAAAGTTTGGCTATAAAACTAGTGCAAGATTTTTTCTTCAATCAAAGCTGAGTTAAATTCTGCCAAAAGTTGCTCTTTCATTTCTTCACAAATAACCTCTGGAGCAGGAACTTCTTCTACTACTTTGTCCAAAAAGTAAGTCAAATCTTCACCAAGAGTGTCTTTACTAGCACCTGCTTTGCCTTGTACACCAATGGCATAAATAACAGGAAAATCCATTTGTAGATCACTAGCTCCCATATCCAAAAATAGATCTTCAATTCTAGATAGAGTTTTTTGGCAATCTGCACCAGGTTTGTCTACTTTGTTGATAATAACAATAACTCGTAGTCCTTGTTGGATAGCTTTTCGCATTACATATCTAGTCTGAGGCATTGGGCCTTCTTGAGCATCTACCAACAAACAAGCTCCATCTACCATTTGCAAAGCTCGTTCTACTTCTCCACCAAAATCGGCGTGTCCAGGGGTATCTACGATATTGATTTTGTATTCTTGACCTTTGTGAGCATGGTATACAGAAGCGTTTTTGGCTTTGATGGTGATACCTCGCTCTCGCTCTTGATCCATAGAGTCCATAATTAAATCTCCAAGGGAAGTAACATTTCTAATTTGAAGGTTTTGACGCACCAAACCATCTACCATAGTGGTTTTACCGTGGTCTACATGGGCAATGATCGCAATGTTTCGGATGTTTTTAGCAGTATAGTTTGACATACTTATAATAATAAACGATTTTTGGTTTTTGGTCAAATTTTTATTGACAAAAAGTTGTATGACTGTTATTATTAGAGTACTTCAAGTTAGCATTTTAAAACAATTCACCGATAATCTGTCAACAATCTAATAAGCAATTAAATAAAGCAATTTTTATTATTTTTTAACCATATGTCCTACAAGCCATTTATTGAACAAAATCTCAACTATACTCTCACCAAAACAGATTTTCAAACTGATGATATTGTGATAAATAAACTAACCAACAAACGAATAGGTAAAGTCCGCGATAGTTATGTTTTAGAGGGTCAAAAGAATAAGAATATTGTTCTCATAACCACCGATAGGCAAAGTGCTTTTGACTGTGTTTTAGCGTCTATTCCCTTCAAGGGTCAAGTTCTCAATCAAATTTCGACCTATTGGTTTGAGGCAACCAAACACATTATCCCCAACCACCTCGTCGCTGTTCCACATTCCAATGTCAGTATCGGCAAAATAGTAGAGATTTTTCCTGTAGAATTTATCGTTAGGGCATATCTGACAGGTACAACTAGCACTTCGGCTTGGACAAATTACAAAACAGGAATGAGAGATTTCTGTGGTAATACCCTACCAGACAATATGGTCAAAAACCAAAAACTAGCCCAAGCTATCGTTACTCCAACCACCAAATCTGATGAACACGACGAACTAACCACAGGACAAAACATAGTGGCAACAGGTCTAATGACCCAGCAAGATTGGGGTTATGTCAGTACAAAAGCCTTAGAGTTATTTGAATTTGGATCTCAAAAAGCCCTAGAAAATGGTCTCATTTTGGTAGATACAAAGTTTGAATTTGGTAAATTAGCTGATGGCACAATAGTTATTGCCGATGAAATGTTGACTCCTGACAGTAGCCGTTATTGGTTGGCAGATAGCTACCAAGAGAGATTTGTTGCTGGACTTGAGCCCAAAAATATTGATAAAGAGTTTCTAAGGCTTTGGTTTGTGGATCGCTGCGACCCTTACAAGGATGCGATTTTACCCGAAGCTCCAGCCGAATTGATAGCCGAATTGTCTGATAGATACATTACACTTTATGAAAAAATTACAGGACAAAAATTTGTTTTTCCAAATACAACCACTGATCTAAATCATGATATTCAAACCAGTTTAAGAGCTTATTTGAGGGATGTTTAAATAAATAAAAAATACTTTTATGAAATTACTATTTTTGGACACGGAGACTACGGGTTTTGAACCGCAAAAAAACCAAATTATTGAGGTCGGGGCAGTGATCTATGAGCTGACGGATCAATACAAACTAAAGGTTGTGTCTAGTTTTCAAACTACCATTGGGTTGCGAAGCCAAATGGACGAACGAATAACCCGAATTACAGGAATCACCGAGCTGGAACTGGCGTCTGCTCCTAGTTTGCCCAAAGCTCAAAAACTGTGGCTGGACTGGTTGGAGCTACCTCAAAACCTAGACATAAAAGCCGTTATTGGACACAGTATAGATTTTGATATGGGATTTTTGAACAAAGAAAACTGGCACTTACCCACCCAAATTACCATTGACACTTTGGATCTTGCCAAGATTTTCTGTCCCGATGCTCAGGCGATTAATTTGGAGTTTTTGGCAAAGTATATGGCGTTTTCCCAAAAGATGGACGGTATAGATATGACTGGAATGAGCTACCACCGAGCTTTATATGATACGGTTATGTGTGCTAATTTATTTGAGATTTTGATTCAAAAACTAGCCAATTTACCTATATCTCAGACTTTTACTGACCAAGTTATAACTCACTTTTTACCAATTCCGATCATTGTTTACAAAACCCCAATTC
>JAYWGE010000044.1:0-2802 GCA_043778455.1 bacterium | reverse complement strand
TTCACATTTCGCGAAAAAAGGATTTGTTTCAAATTCATAGATAATACTAGCACTCAAAATTGGTAGTTTTTTACCATTTTTATAGCTGTTATCTAAGCTTGATCTCCCTGCGACTGCTGATAGTTGGACTTCCTTATCTATTATAGTTAGGCTGTAAGACCCAACAATATTACCTTCTTTACTTTCTACTATAAAAGATTTCATATTAGGGTTTGTAATGTCAAGGGTAAAGTATCGGTTAATATAATTAGCTTTAGTTTGATTTTTAATGTGTTGATTTTGATTATTTTCTTGGTTAATCGTGGTTGCAAAACTATTGACTAAAAGATTGTGGATTATGTCCAATTGTTGATTTGTTGGTTTATTAATTTGCTTTGTCAAGCCTAGGGTTTTGGTTATAAAGGCTTTACAATAATTTTGCCAGTCTAGTTCTGGTTTTAGATTCAAATTCAAATTTGATTTTAAGCTTTGATTAGGAGAAAATTGTTGTTGGATTTGTTTGTTAACCTTAAAAAAATTAGTGCTGTATGACAATATTTGATTATTCACAAACACCTCTGTCAAAATATTATTAATGTCTTGTAGGTTGTAGTTGTCAAATATTACCTTGATTTTATTGTTGCTTGTGATATTTCTGGCTAAAATTAGATCTTTGGAATTGATCAAAACTTGTCTCAGATTTATTAGGCTCAGATTACTTGGTAAAGTCAAAAAACTACTTCCTGCAAGATCATAAAATGGTTGGATCGGTTGGATAAACATATGAAAGGGTTTATTTATTTGTGGGCATAGTCGTATTTATTAATCGTGATAGATTCTGTGTCTTTTGTCAATAAATTTGTCAATACAGGTTTTGTGTGGTATAATTAAATCAATAAACATAAAAAAATGAAAATAAATATAAAAGACAGATTAAAAACTTTGCTTAAAACTCATCATAGCGTACTTGGGTCAGTTATTGCTATTTTGTTAGTGCTTAATATCGGTTTGGGTGGCTATTTTGCTCTTAGATATAAAGATTATCAAAAAACAGGTGAGGTGCTTGGTGCTAGTTTTACCATTCCCAAATTTGACCCTAGTTATGTGATGAGCGATTACACTTTTGCCAATCAAAATATCTTTTCAACTCAGCAATCCATCCAAAACTATCTTGACAAAGTCAACTCCCCCCTCAAAAACTACTCTGAAAAAGGCAAGTTGGCAAGTGCATGGATTTTTAGCGCCAGTAATGGAAGTAGTAGTGCTCGCGAAGGTATAACCCCAAGAATTAATCCTGCAGTTTTGTTGGCTTACCTTGAAAAAGAAAATTCACTTTTGAGCTTTAGCAACTACAACACCGCCCTTGATCCTGATGGTAGGATTCGGAACGCTATGGGTTATGGCTGTCCTGACACCGCTGGTTGTAATTCTATTTACGCTGGTTTTGCCAATCAAATTAACTTTGGAGCTTTTCAGTTGCAATACAATTTTAATCTTGCTACCAATAATCAACCTGATACTTATAAACTCAATAACACTATCAAAACTCTGGATGACTATGATGTTAATCTCACAAATTCTGCCACCGCTTCCTCCTACCGCTACACCCCCCATGTTTATTGGGGTAACTATAATCTTTGGAAGATTTTGACAGCTAATGGTTGGGGAATAAGCCCTCAAACCTACAAAATGGAAGATATTGATGCCTACAATTTGCAGTACAAAACCAAGCCTGTAAGTGCGATGATTTATACCAACCTTTCTGATATTGATAAATTGTTAAATACCAATTACACTTTTGGAGATACGGGAGAAAATATATCTAAGCTTCAGCTTTTCCTAAAGCAAAAAGGTTATTTCTTGAATGATATTACGGGTTATTTTGGTGGAATAACCAAACAGGCTCTTCAAAATTACATTCGGGATCAAAAAAATACTCAAAAACTGATTGAAAGCACTGCTCAAAATACAGCCCAAATTCCAGCCCAGCCCTCTGCTTTTTCTTGCCAAGAACTTTATGTTCAAAATTACAGTATTGGAGATACAAATGACAAAGTTAGCCAACTTCAACAATGCCTCAAAGACAAAAAATATTTTGACTATGCAGTTACGGGTTATTTTGGGTATATTACTAAGGCTAGTTTGGACAAATGGAAGGGTATAAACTCTGTTGATTCTAGTTCCAGCTCTAATTCTAATCTTAAAACTACCTCTATTCCCGCAAAGACTAATGCTCAGTTTAACATTCCCAAAGATGTCTTGGTTATTCCAATTCAAAATGCAACTCAAAACACCAATCCAAATCAAGTTGTTGGCACCAACACAATTCAAAACAATAAAACTAACAAACTTACTGAAAATTTTAGTTGTGATAGTTACAAAAAGATGATTTGGAGTATTGGTGAGAGTGGAGAACGGGTTAGGATTTTGCAGATTTGTATGCAAAGTGAAGGTAAATTTAATTATTCTGGAGGGGCGACGGGTTATTTTGGTGAAAATACCAAAAAATCTCTAATCTCTTGGCGTGGCTATTTTTAAAATAAGTTTTTAAAACACTTCATCGTTTTTGATTTTTTCTCGCAAGGTCTCCATCAATTCATAGTAAAATTCTAGGTTTTGCAGGGTTGCCAACCGCATTCCCAACAGCTCTTTGGCACGAAATAAATGCCTCAAATATGATTTGGAGTAAAACTGAAGCTCTGGTAATTTACTATTGTTGTTTATTGGGCTAAAGTCTGTTTCCCAGTATTTGGAGCTAACTTTGACATTTTCGTACTCCAATCTGTTTCTATCCGTCCACAAAAAAACTGATCCGTGCCGTGC
>JAYWGE010000043.1:0-2818 GCA_043778455.1 bacterium | reverse complement strand
CGTTTAATAAAATTAGTTAATTAACAACCCTCACCCACCCTCTCCCGCAGGAGAGGAGAATAAGCCCAACTTCATAGTAACAGCCCCTTAGTAAGGGGTAGATTTTTTGGTTTGGGGGTAGGTTCTGTTAACTGATCTTTTTAGGAAACTAAAACTTACTTCAAACCTTTTACCAAAAGTTGAAACACAAGTTGTAGCAGAGGGTTTATTCCTCCATAAAAAACTAAACCTAAATTTGCAACTGAGCTAATGGCGATATATACCCAAACCTTTGTCAACTTTCGCAAATCTGCATACAAAATTGCTTTGAACGAAAGGATTTACTACTTAATGAAAAGTAATTAATGCAAGTTGGAAGTGGTATTGGTATAGCTTAAATTTTAGTTTGTTGCTAAAGGTAGGTAGCCAATTCTTGCAAATTCTTGATCCAAATAAGGTTTTTTTGTTTTCTGAGCCAAGTTAGTTGGCGTTTGGCATAGTGTAGGTTTTCTTGCAAAAGATTAGATTCAAATTCTTGTTTGGTCTGACTGCCGTTGAGGTATAACCAGCCTTGTTTGTATTCCAGCCCCAATTTCCAAAACCTATTTTTTCCAAGATATGAGTACTCTAAAACTTCGTTTAACAATCCATCGTTGAGTCTGTTAGTTAGTCTGTTAGTGATTTTTTGATGAAGATTTTTGTGATCAATTTCAATAGCAAAGCAAATTTGAGTTTTAAAATTGTGATATTGATTGGGGATTAGCCATTGATTATTATTTGCAAAATTTCTCAATAAATTAGACTCCAGTCGTCGTGGGTTGTGATAATCAGAATGGTTGAGTTTGATGTTTTTTTGATCTGTCATCGTTTGTAGCTCCACTAAGCTCAGTTTTTGTAGGTCTTTTTTGTGATCTAAATATTCTTGTTCAAATTGTGGTAAAATCTCGCCAAGATCTATTTTTTCTAATATAGCTTTGGCATATAAACCTGTTCCTCCCGTCAAAATTATGGTCTCAAACTTTTTTTCATTCTGAATTTGAACAACGGTGTCATAAAAATTTTTTACAAAATTGGCAAGGTTATATTCGGCTTTGGGATCTACAAAGTCTAATAAATAATGCACAATCCCTCTATACACAAATTCACCATTGTTCCAACTGCCTTGCACCTTGCCTGTGGCAATATTTAAATTTTTATAGACTTGTCGTGAGTCGCAACTGATAATACAGGATTTATTACCATTTTTAGTTAGTTCAATAGCTAAATTCACAGCCATATCGGATTTTCCACTGGAAGTTTGACCCAAAAGACCAACTAAATTTAGGTTGTTGTGATTGTTTGGTAATTGGCTCATAGTATAGCTTAAAATTTATTTTTTGTCCCAGATTTTGTCCAAAGTATAAAGCGGTCGGTCAAGGACTTGAACATAAATTCGTCCAATATATTCGCCAATTAGCCCAAGCATTATCATCTGAATTCCACCCAAAAAAATTACCGCTGCCATCAGCGACGCCCAGCCTTGGGTGTGGTAACCAAAAACCAAAGACGACACTATGTATACAAAGCCTGTCAAAAAACCCAAGAAAGCAAAAATAAAACCTGTGATACTGATGAGTTGAAGAGGAAAAACTGAAAAACCTGTAATTCCATCCAATGCCAATTTGAGACTTTTCATAAAAGTATAGCCTGTTTTACCACAAAATCTGTCGTTGCGACGAAACTGCACACAAGATTGTTTAAAACCAACAAGTGAACTAATCCCTCGCAGATACCTTGCTTTTTCGGGGTATTTTTGCATTTCATTGTTTACTCGTTTGCTAATCAGTCTAAAATCACCTGTGTCTACAGGAATATCCACCGATGCAATTTGCTTAAGAATCCTATAAAAAGCCCAAGCTGTAGTTTGTTTAACAAAATTAGTTTTATAGTGCGACCGCTGAGCATAAACAATATCAAAACCTTTTTCCCATTCTGTGATTAGATCCAAACAAGTCTCGGGTGGATCTTGGAGATCAGTATCCATAATGATAATAGCGTCGCCTTGTGTCAAATCTTGACCAGCTGTAACAGCGATTTGGTGTCCGTGGTTGCGAGAAAAATTGGCAACTTTGACTTTGTTTGTATGTTTGTGGTAGATTTTGAGTAGTTCATCCAAGGAATTATCACTAGATCCGTCGTTGACAAAAATATATTCACAACTGTGATTTGAGTTATTTTGGATGATTTGTTTTTCTACTAACTGCATTTCTGCCCATAGTTGCGGGATATTTTGGGCTTCGTTATAAATTGGCAATACGAAAGAGATTATGGACATAGGTGTTTTTTAGTTATTTTTTGGGCAAATTTTAGTACTCAATTTTAGTACTCTTAATGTAAATTAATTTTATTTTTTGAGTAACGAAACTTCAAAGTTCACTTTCATCATTCACAAGTTTGCAGGATTTAACTGCTTAAATAGAAACATATACATAATACACTATTGACTTACCCCAAATACTTTTTATTAAGTAAGTAAATTTCTTAACTTCAAAACATTTCTGTGGAGTAAGTCTTGGATAGTTACTTAGCGGAACGAGTATAAGTTAGACTTAATATTCTACAAATAAATGAAAGTTAACTAAAATAATGGCTTTTAGGTTCTGAAATAAATTTAAAATGATATATTTGGAGTACAGAGTTAAATGTTTGACTAGAGTAGATTTTTTGCTTTTCTCAAGATGACAGTTATACTTGTTCCCCACCTAAGCTTACACTAATTACTTTTCACTAAGTAGTAAATTCTTACTTTCAAAGCAATTCTGTGTGTAAGTTTGTGAATGTTGACAAAGGTTTGGGTATA
>JAYWGE010000042.1:0-2836 GCA_043778455.1 bacterium | reverse complement strand
GTAGTAGGTTGCCAATCTCGGGTATGGCTTGACATTGCTTTGGAAAATGATAAACTCAAAATTTGCGGTGAGGCAGACTCACGGTTAGTGCAGGGCTTGGTGGCTGTAATTATTGAAATATACCAAAATAAAACCAAAGAAGAAACTATTGCTTTGGGTGATAGTTGGTTAATTGAACTGGAGTTTGATGCCAATTTGTCAATGATCAGACGCAACGGAATGAACGCGATGATGACCAGAATACAACAATTTTGTCAACAGTTTTGTCAATAAGAAATCAATTAAAAATTAAAACATAAAAAATGACTAATACAAAAAATAATCAAAAAAATATTTTGGGAATTGTGGGTTTTGGTGTGGAAGGTAAGGCTATTTATGATTTTTATACTTCATCCAAATCACCATTTTTATTTGAAAAAATCTACATCTTTGACGAAAAACTAACTGAATTACCTACTAATTTAACAGCTGGTACTAATACCGTTTTGGTCAATAATTTGGAGATTCCTGCAGAAGTAACTTTTTTGGTCAAAAGCCCAGGTGTAGCCACTCATAAACTCAAGTTAAATAACCCAAACATTAACATCAACAGTCTTGTTTCTATCATTTTTGATCAATTCAAAGCCAATAATTTACTTGGGCAAACCATAGCCGTTACGGGTACCAAGGGTAAGTCTAGCACCAGCTCGTTGATTTATCATATATTGACGACTAATGGCAAAAAAGTTGAATTGTTGGGCAATATTGGAGCAATTAATATTGATCTTTTGAAGGCTGGTAGTAGCGATACTTATTATGTTTTTGAATTGTCTAGTTTTCAGTGTCAACAACTCAAGGTTTCTCCGCACATTGCAGTTTGGACTAATTTTTTTGTGGATCATCAGGATGTGCATATTGATATGGGTGAGTATTTTGAAGCAAAACGACAGATTACAGCCCACCAAATCGCTCAAGATTTTTTTATTACTATTCCAAGTCTTTTGGACACCAAGACTAAAGCCCAAAAAATTAGCACTGAAAACTTGTGTTTTGAAACCAAGTTACTAGGAGAGCATAACCAAATTAATTGTGAATTAGCTTATCTTACTTGCCAAAAACTAGGCTTATCCGAAACCCAAATTCACTCAGCTATCGCCACTTATCAACCACTCAAAGGACGACTGGAACTCGTTGGAACAAAGGATAATATTGAGTTTTATGCAGATGATCTTGCCACTATTCCTGAGGCTACTTGGTCGGCAATTCAATCTTTTAAGTCAAATAAAACTTCAAATAAAAAACTGACCACCCTAATTGTGGGTGGCTATGACAAAGGTTTAAATTATGAAGATTTGGCAAATAAACTAGTAAATACAGATATTGAAACCTACATTTACTTTGAGCCTACAGGTAGTAAAATTGTTGCCAAACTAGATCGTAACAAAGTCAAAATCTTGGAGGCAAAATCTATGCAAGAAGCTGTATCGTTGGCTTACCAACACACAAAATCAGATTTGACTTGTACTTTAGTTTGTTTGTTGTCGTGTGCTAGTGCCAGTTTTGGCTTGTTCAAAAATGCCTACGATCGGGGTGAACAATACCGCCAATGTGTCGAAAATTTGTAGGGTTTAAAAACTCTCTGTAACAACCTCATAAACTCGCTTACCTTCTTGAGTTATCTGTTTAGGTCTTGTCTCATCTGTAAACTTCACACTAATAATCTCAATTTCTAATTTACAATCACTAGTTATTTGATAAATAGTTTTAAGTGTTTTGCCTAATCCAATATCTGTTATATCTATATCTGTGCTACCATTTTGATTGATTTGTCCAGTTAAATATTCTATATTTTTTGTTAGAAATGTTGATTCATCAGTTTTGTAAACAATATTACTTATTCCATTTGGTCTAAAGTTAAAACCATATTGATTTGTTCCACTATTTATATTTTTCCACATTTGTCCTTCTGGTAATTCTAGTTGGCAAGAGTAATTATTAAAATAAGTTTGAGGTGCAGGAGTTTCAGTTTCAACTTGAATTGGGTTAGTTGGGCTATAGCCTATATTAAATGGAATAAAACTATAATTTCCCCTACCAATTCGGACATAGAGAACATTTTCATCCATTATTCCATAAATTGGTTCATTTGAATACTCAGCTTTAATTATTTTAAATATTGGGTTGCTGGTTTCATCATAAACTATCTCGCAAGAAGCATCGCTACTATTAAAATCAAAATAGTTGTACTTGGAATCTTTGTTTACCCATATAGACCCTTGTGGTAAACCTAAAGCATCACAAGAAGTATATACTTGATTTTGGGTTTTAGATTGAGTTGGGTTTTGATTATTTCGTTGACTAATGTTGTTAGATGGTACAAAACTATTGATTACATTAAGGATTACGATGTCTAGTTTACCATTTTTTAATTCATAATTAGTTTGATACATATTGCCATCAGTGTATGTTATCTTAAAAGCGGTACTACCGTTTTGTTCCAAATCTGATTCACAAGAGGTAATGTCAGAGCTGTTAAAATCAAAAGTAGAATATTCAGCATTTGGGTTGGTATTGACCCAATATTGACCATCGTTAAATTTTAGATTGTCGCAAGAGGTGTTAATTTCATTTTTTGGTTCAGATAAAGCAATATTATAGATATTATCCGTACTTTCAATATTACTATTTTGTTGAGACTCTTCTTGTTCCCAAGGAAAATTCCACTGGGCTTTGGTAGACACATTACTTAGATTAGTTAGAATAAGAGTCAAAAGTAGTGTTGCAGTTAGCATTAGTTTTAATTGTTTCATATAGGGTAGATTAGGTATAATTAAGAATATATTGATGACTTAATATT
>JAYWGE010000041.1:0-8275 GCA_043778455.1 bacterium | reverse complement strand
TGTTCCCCACCTAAGCTTACACTAATTACTTTTCACTAAGTAGTAAATCCTTTCGTTCAAAGCAATTCTGTGTGTAAGTTTGTGAATGTTGACAAAGGTTTGGGTATATTATGATGCTTGAAGAGATCTTTCGCTTTGCTCAAGATGACAGTTACTGTAAATCTCTATAAACTTAGTCAATATTTGCAAAATCATTAATTGCTTATCTAATTGCTTATCTTTCTATTCAACATATTAGATTCTGCAAACTTGTGAAGGATAACAGTGAGTTTTTAAACTTTTTGACAAAAATGCAAAATTACTCTTAAATTAAAAGAGTATGTCCAATAATCTATCTTCAAACCCACTTTCAAATAATCAAGCTAAAACCCAGCCCAAAACAAACCCTCAAACCACCAATCTAACAGGTCTTAGCGATGGGCAAGTTCTCCAAAAAAACCAAATAGGTCAAATCAATGATTTTGAAATACCCAAGCGATCTTATCGGGAGATTTTTGTGGACAACGCGATTAATTCTATCAATGTAATAATTTTTTGTATCAGTATCATCCTTGTAATTTTGGGTAAATATAGCGACGCTGGAATTTATGTCTCAGTCATTTTAGTCAATATTGCTGTGGGTTTTTATCAAGAAATTAGAGCCAAAATCCAACTAGAAAAAATTAGCAATTTAGTCAGTCCAACCAGCGTTGTAATTAGAAATTCTCAAGAAATAACTATCAAAAGCTCCCAAATTGTCCTTGGCGAGACTATCAAAATTACTCTTGGTGACAGCATTGCCGTAGATGGAACAATATTGACAGGTCAGGTGCAAGTCAATGAATCATTGCTAACGGGAGAAGGTGATTTACTCATCAAAAAAGTCAATGATCAAGTTTTTTCGGGTAGCTTTGTGGTGGGGGGAAGTGCCTATATCGTTGCCACAGAGGTGGGACAAAACAGCACAGCCAATAAACTTCTTGCCAAGAGCAAAACCCACAAAAAAATTCTTACCCCTGTCCAGCTTCAAATCAATACTGTGGTCAAATATCTGTTTGTAATTGTGGCAGTTTTATCATCTTTGGTTGCTATTGGTAACATTTTTAATGGCTTACCATTTGAGCAAAGCGTCCAGTCTACAGGTGTCATTATTGCCATTGTGCCAAGCAGTTTGTTTGTGATGATAAACCTTGCATACGCAGTAGGTTCAATTAAAATGGGTAAAAAGAATGTCTTAGTCCAAAAACTTAATGCCGTAGAATCTATCAGTAATGTGGATGTGCTATGTTTTGACAAAACAGGAACTCTAACAACTAACGAGATCTACCTTGATAAAGAGATTTTTGTAGACGAGATCAATGACGAAAAAAGTCAAAACCAAGTCAAACAAGACATTCAAACCTTTGTTAACCTGTGTACTTCTAGCAACAAAACATTTGAAGCCTTAGAGCAAAAATACCCTAAGAATGCTTTGGAAAACTCACCAAACAATAACCCTACACTCATTTCAGAAATTGGGTTTGGATCTAGCCACAAATGGAGTGGAGTTAGCTTTGACCGACCTAAAAACAACCAAGAAGAACTAGAAAACAGTGCAAAAAATAATGTACAAAGTAATACTAGAACCTTGATTATGGGAGCTTTTGATGTTCTTAATCACCAATTCAAATTTGATTCTATTGATGCTAGTATCAGTCAAACCATCGGTCAAACTGTTGCCAAATACATTGATTTAGGTTGTAGGGTCTTGTGTTTAGTTAGCTCCAACGAGAACTTAGTAGAAGGAAACGCAACTCCTCTTTTACCACAAATAGCCAAGCTAGAAGCAATTTTAATCTTCAAGGATCAACTCAGAGTGGGTGTAGGTGAGGTTTTGTCACATTTTTATAGCGAAGGGGTCAGCATCAAAATTATTTCGGGCGACAACCCAGAAGCAGTTCAATCCCTCTTTAAACAAGTAGTATCAGGAACTGATTTGGCTCAAATGCCAACCAAATTTGTATCAGGAATGGAACTGGCCAAAATGGACACAGGTGAGTTTGAACTAGCCGTTATGGAATCTACGATCTTTGGACGAATAACACCCGAGCAAAAAGAATATATAGTCAGTGTATTACGTAAAAATGGCAAATTTGTGGCAATGACAGGCGATGGTGTCAACGATATTTTGTCTCTTAAAAAAGCCAATCTTGGTATTGCGATGAACTCGGGCAGTCAAGCCACCAAACAAATTGCCGACCTTGTGTTGTTGGATGACAATCTGTCTAGTTTATTGTTGGTTTTGCAAGAAGGAAAGCGAATCAAAGTCAGTTTGCACAATATCTTTAGGTTGTATCTCAGTCGTGGGTTGTTTATGCTTTTGGTGATTATTTATTGCGGAATTATTAGCCTCCCATTCCCACTCAATATCAAACAAAGCTCAATGTTAGCTATAGTTGCTACAGGCTTGCCTTCCATTGCAATGACGATGTGGTCAACTAGCCAAGGTTATAATAAAGATCACTTGGGCAAAGCTATTGTCAATTTTATTGTACCAGCAGGATTTAGTATGAGTATCGTTGGCACGGCATTATACTTACTTTTGACAGTATTTAAAGTTAAATATGGTTTTGGGGCGTTGTCAGCCCAGACAGGAATATTTTTATTTGGAACACTATGTTGTATGATTTTGTCCAACATAATTTTAGTTGATAAAAAAATGAGAATCCTATCTGCCACGCTAGGTCTTGGTTCAATTGTAATAATTTTAACAGCTTTTGGTAGTCTTTGGAGCCTCAAAACCGACCGATTATTACCAATTGTTATTTCCATCATCTTTGTCTTTATTTGGTTTCCTATGTTTTACTTAGCACGAAAATTTAATCACAAAGCTTAGATTGCAAAGCTTAAGTTAAAAAGTTTAATTATTAATTTCCAAAGATATTCATTGACTTGGTTAACACCTCATCGCGCAAAGAATCACGGTAGTTTTGAATTTTTAAAGATAAATCTTGATCATTCATAGACAGCATTTGTACCGCAAGTAGTCCAGCGTTTTTACCACCATTAATTGCAACAGTAGCCACAGGAATTCCACCAGGCATTTGGACAATAGAATACAAAGAATCTAGACCCGACAGAGTTTTGGTAATAACGGGAACACCAATAACGGGAACTGTGGTCATAGATGCAACCATACCAGGTAAATGAGCTGAACCCCCTGCCCCAGCAATGACACATTTGTAACCATTTTTGAGACAATTTTTGGCAAAATCTACCAACCGATCAGGGGTACGATGAGCAGAAACTATGCTAATACTGTAAGAAATCTCAAATTGCTTAAGAATTATTTCAGCTTGTTCCATCACCCCATAATCTGAATCAGAACCCATAACAATGGCAACTAAAGGAAGATTTTTTGAAGAATCTACAGAGATATTTGTTGAAGTTTCTTTTGTCAAATTAGATTGAGAATTGGTGTTCATAAAAAGTAAAAGGTAGGGTAAAAAATAAAAAAAGCTTTTGATGATTTGATGGTTAAGATTTTTTGTTTTGTTTGCACTTGGTAGAACAAACTGTGATAGTTGCCCAAATGTCTTTCCATTTTTTACGATATTGAAAAGGTCTACCACAGACAACACAGTCTTTAGTTGGCAACGAGGACTTAAAACCTTTGAGGTTGGTAACTTGAGATGACATATCTAAATTATATTGTAAAAAGTTAATTTTGGCAAATAAAAAATACTCTAAATTAAATTAAAAACATTAAATTTGACTAAAAACCACAATTCTGTCATTATTTATAGTATGTCCAACAACAATCTCAATTCAAATAACGGTTCAAATAACGGTTCAAACACCAGCAAGTTGCCCCTTGCCAAAATCATCAACGAATATAATGAAATCAACAACAAACTTGCCAACAATACCGACCAAAAAGAAATGGTTACCCTCGGTCGCCAACAAAAATCTATCTCTACCAAATACGAACTTGCCTTCCGAATGCTCAAGCTCCAAGAGACTATCAACTCCAATAATGAGCTAATAAACTCAGGAGAAGCCGTCGATATGCTGGAGATGTTAATGGAAGAAAACACAGAGTCCCAAAACAAAATTAGCACCCTTGAAAAAGATCTTTTGACTCTCCTTGCACCCAATGATGACCGAGATAGTATGGATATTTATTTGGAAATCCGCGCTGGAGCTGGAGGTGATGAGTCAGCTATTTTCGCCACCGATTTGTTCAAAATGTACGCTGGATTTTGTGCCAAAGTGGGTCTTAAGATCAAAATCACCTCCGTATCCCAAAATGATGTTGGTGGCTACAAAGAGGTTATTGCCGAAATTAAGGGTGAAAATGCTTTTGCTTCGTTCAAGTACGAAGGGGGCGTTCACCGTGTCCAGCGAGTACCAGCTACCGAAAAACAAGGTAGAATCCACACTTCCACAGCCTCAGTTGCTATTATGCCGATAGTGGACGGTAACAGTGATTTCAAATTAGACCTATCCGAGGTGGACATTATTGCGTCTACTTCTCAGGGTGCAGGAGGTCAATCGGTCAACACCACTTATTCGGCAATTCAAGTTTTGCACAGACCTACTGGTATCAGAGCGCAGTGCCAAGACGAACGAAACCAACAACAAAACCGAATTAAAGCTTTGGATATGCTTACCAGTCGTGTGTTTAACCATTTTGAAGAAATTAGACTTGCCAAAGAATACGCAGAGCGAAAAGAACAAGTAGGAAGCGCCGATAGATCAGAAAAAATTCGAACTTACAACTATCCCCAAGATCGTCTCACCGACCACCGCTACAATATCAGTTACAACAACTTACCAACTATTATGTCAGGCGGAATAGATATGGTCATTACCCAAATCAAAGAAATAGAAGGTCAACGAGTCGTAGAAAATCTATAGATGTTGACAAAAAATTGGGTATAAATTCTAATCTTCCCGACCAATATTGTAGATTGGTAACTTGAAAAAAGCTCGTTTTTCATTGGGAGTAATCCGGTATAACTCTTCGCCCAAAATTAAAGTTTTATTAATATTACCACAAATTCGTCCATCTTGGCTACCTGGCCTGTTGTCGCCCATAAAAAAATACTCATTGTCAGGAATTACTGGAGTGATTTCTTCTTTTTGATCAGGGGTAAATGTAGCTTTATAGGTCATCACACTGTTGCTCAAATATTCAGTTTCGTCTAGCTCAATACCTGGGTATGGATACCGCTCGTTGATGATAAAAACCTTGCCATCCTTAAATCTAACCTGCTCTCCTGGTAGTCCAATAATCCTTTTTATGTAGAGTGTTTCATCGCCGTGTAAACACTTTTGAGGTGGTATGAGAACGATGACTTGACCTCTTTTGTAATTACTAAATTTTGGGCTAATTTTGTCAATAAAAATCTCATCTTGCTCTTGATTTCCTGCTTGGTTGTAGTTGGGAAACATTGACTGACCCTTGATACCAACACGATCTATGACGCTACTTCTAAGAAAAATAAACATAAGCCCAACACTTACAAAAATTTTAAGAAAATAAAAAAGATAGTCCTTGACTTCATGCCAAAAATTTGGATTAAAATAGTCTTCAATTTCTTGATTACTAGCTATTGACTGGTATCGTAATTTGTTTGACATTGTTGTTTTGTGTTTATTTTTGTGTTTTTATGTATCCCTATTTAAGGCTGTTTACTAAGTATAGTTGTTTTTCTGTTTATTGGCAAACTAAACCAAAATTTTAGTTATCTTAGTTATATCAACCTAATTTGGTTTAAGTTATCAATAGCTTTGGAATCTGTTTTGAGACTGTTAGCGGTTTTTTCTACAGAATAAATGATGGTACTGTGATTTTTACTAAACAAAGATGCAATAGCAGAGTACGAATAACCAAGATCTTCTTTGAAAATATACATAGCTAATTGCCTTGCGGTACTAATATTTTTGAGTCTACTGGAGCCTGTAATATCACTTTTGGAGACACCAAAATGCAAAGCAATATTTTCTAATAATTGTTCTGAATTGGTAATTTTAGTTTTGAGACTGATGGAAACTGTACCAAAGACGCTAAAACTTTTGAGAATTGTTACTAATTCTTGATCTTCAAAAGGCTTGTTGGGTAACAGTTTTTGCCTAGCTCCAATACGGTTTAGAACACCCTCAATATCGCGGTAGTTGGTGTCCACGGTGTTGGCAATAATCTCCATTTGGGATGGGCTAATTTGGAGATCTCCTCTGTTTACTTTGTCCGTAATGACGGTTAGCCTATCTTGGGCGTTAGGTTTACTTATATCTATGACGATACCCCACTCAAACCTAGAAATAAGCCTATTTTCCATACCCCCAAGATTTTTGGGATGTTTATCACAGGTTACAATGATTTGTTTGTCGTGCTGATGTAAAATATTAAAAATGTGAAAAAAAGTTTCTTGAGTGCCTTCTTTACCAGCAATAAATTGAATATCATCTACCAAAAGCAGATCTATAGAACGGTAATGTTCATTAAATTCTTTCATTTTTCGGGTGGTAATAGCATCAATGTACTGATTAACAAAACTTTCGCTAGTTACATATTTTATGTTAAAATTGGGGTAGTTTTCCAAGGTTTTTTGTCCAATGGCCTGAAGAAGATGAGTTTTGCCCATACCAGTTTCACCATACAAAAACACAGGGTTATATTGTTTTCCAGGTTGAGCAGATACGATCTTGGCAACGCTACTAGCTAATTCGTTATTGTCTGTAACTACAAAATTATCAAAAGTATATTTGGGATTGAGGTTATTAAGATTACGGCTAGGCAAACTGGAATTGATTAGTTTACCAAATTTGGAATTTGAAGCTTGGTTGGTTTGACTATTAGGTTTTTTATTGTCTTGGTTGTTATCCAAATTGATTAATTGGCTGATGTTGTTTTGGTTTGGCTGAGAATCAAAAGAGATAGTTTGATTGTTATTTTGGAGGTTTTCTCGGTGTTTTCTCGGTTTGGTTTTGGCGGTTTCGTCTACAGTAAAGACTACTGATTGGATGTTGGGATAATATTTTTTGATACAAGCTAAAAACTCACTTTGGTACTTGGATTCTATATATTTTTGGGAGAATTTGGAAAAGGTATTAATGACAATTGTCTTACCAAACTTTTCTGTGCGGACAAAAGATAGCTGGTTAAACCAAGTGTTGTAGTGGGTGGAAGGCAACACGAATTGCAAGTCCAGCATCACTAGTTTCCAGTATTCATTAGCAGCAGTCATTGTTATTTTAATTATGGCAAAGAATTTTTATCTTGTCAAATACTACTAGCTGTGGTATTTTGAGTCAAAACCTACTGTATATTGTGTTTTTTGTTAAAAATATTTTGAATATAACCGTTATTCGGTGTTCTGAGTAAAAGAGTAAAACCCTCAAAAATGCCTTAAAACTAACTTAAAAATGATATAAATACAATGTAAATTTGATACATTAGATAAATTACTAATTTAAAATAGTTGTTATCTTTTGACAAAAAATTGGTTTTTGGTGTACAATTAAGGTATGTCTGACATCGTTCAATCTCCACAATCCAAAAACAATAACCTCAATCAAAACTCTAATCAAATTATGGTGATTATAACTCATTTATCTTCGTTTTTCTGTCCAATAATTTTTTCTTTGGTCGTTTTTTTGATCAGTGATGATAATCCAACTCTCAAAAATCCGGCAAGACAATCGTTAGGTTTTCAGCTTACAATGACAATTTGGTATATTATTGCAGGTCTAATTTTGCTCATTGGTATTCCACTTTTCCCATTATTGATTATAGGTTTTCTTATGGTATCAGCATTGGCTGTCATAAATTTTGTGATGCCAATAGTGGCGTGTGTGCAATCTAGTGAAAACAGTAATTACAAGTATCCAAAAATCTTCAATTTTATCTTACCCTAGTTTTTATTTCATTTTTTTATATATTTTATCGCCTTTTATCACAAATTTTGATTATGTCTTTATCCCCCAACTACAACCCAAAACAAACCGAAGCTGGTATTTACAAACTGTGGCAAGACGCCAAAATTGGCACTCCAGAACTACAAAATAATGTAAAAAGTAACGCCCATTCTCACTATTTAGGGAGTCCCCACAAAGCGGGGGAGGGTAGTGAAGAGTTGACCATACAAGAGACGGGGGTATCTTCAAGTGCAAAAACCAATTCCAAAACTCACTCTATCTTGATGCCACCTCCTAATCTTACGGGTAATCTCCATGCTGGCCATGCTTTTGGGCATTATGTTCAAGATACTTTGAGTAGATTGGCACGGCAACGGGGTGATACGGATTTGTG
>JAYWGE010000040.1:0-2859 GCA_043778455.1 bacterium | reverse complement strand
AAATAGGAGTAAATCCATTTCATATTAAATTTTTTTTACCTATTTTACTTATGTATACAGCCTTTAATAAAAAATCAGCTGAATCATTAGATCCAATAATATCACAAATATCAGAAGTTGAATTAAGCCTCATAGAAATAAGAGAAAGGTTTGAAATAATTAAACTCCTAAAGCCATTGCTTTCTATTTTACCTTTATTTTTATTAATACCTAGTGGGTGTAGAAACAGAGTAGAACCAACTATAAAACCTCCAACTCATAGTCAAATGTATGGAATAAAACTGCAGCTTAGTATGTATGCATTTTTGTGTGAAGCTGTTGATAATTCTTATGATAAAAGCCCATATTTAACGCTAAATAAACCAATAGATAAAATTGTAATAGATTCAAACAATTTATACAATACATCTCTTGAGTTTTTTACTATAACTAATTTACAAGACGAACCAAGGGTTAAAAGATTGTATAAAGGTCCTTTCGGTGGCTATTCACCGGGATACAGAACAGAAGATTATGATGCAAACAATCCATATAGATCTGGTATTCGTTTCAATTTACCAGCTGAACAACCCTCAGATGCAGATTTAGAAAAATTATTTAATTGTAGTGTTGGAACTAAAAAAAGAATTTTAAGAGAAGGAGCCAGAGGCTATAGCCTAACTTTAGATGGTGAGTTTAACTTGCAGCCTTCAACACAAATAGTACAACCACAAAAAAATAGAACATATAAATATGGAATAATGGCAAACAAAGATGAACCAATTCAATTTGGTAAAACGCCTGAACAAGTCAATATAGGTGTTCACTATCAAGATTTCTCAGATCCAAAACATTCAAGTATATCAAGCGATGGGAAAACAGTAAGTATAGATTCTACGGGATATTATTTAACTCCTTAGTAAAAATTAAAAACACAACCCAATGTTCACAAAACTAATTTTAAACATAGCCTCATTTGTATTCATACTTTTTGGAGTTATTGGTTTGTTTGCTTCTCCGATTGTTGCCAATGCTCAAGCTAAACCGTCTACCAATGCTAGTTTTTTGCAAGTAAGTACTTACCAGTGTATTATTCCAAATGGAGCAAGTTGCGATGACAAAAATTCTTTAGTACCTGGTTTGCAAGATCTCTTAATTAAAATAGCTCCTGTTATAGTTACACTCGTGATTATTATTGGTGGTTACGAATGGATTATTGGTGATGATTCTGCCAAAAAAACCCAAGCTTCAACCACTATTTTGTCGGCTATGGGAGGCTATGTTATTATTGTCCTTGCTCCAATGATTGCAAAGGTCTTGGAAAAAACTTTTGGATCTAAGCCGAATCAAGGTTTTGACCCCAAGCCTATCAATGACTTAATAGAAAAAATTATTGACTTGCTTCTCAATCTTTCTGGAGTGGTAGCTGTCCTTGCTATTGTGTTGGCGGGTTATGGTTTTTTTGTGGAATATTTTTATAACGAAAGTAGATCTCAAGGCAAAATTAACCCACGAGAACTATTGATGTCAGGTGTAACGGGTTTGGTTGTTGTTATTTTGGCACGACCTGTGGTTGGGTTTATTAATTCTGTTGTTTTCGCTGATGCAAATAGTGTAACAATCAATAATAATTTTATCGTGTCGCTGATCCAAAATGTTTTGGCAAAGTTTTTGATTCCCCTTTCGTCATTGGTAGCTGTGTTTTTCTTGGTAATTGCTGGTTATTATTGGATTACCGCCAACGGTGATGACAAAAAAATTACCGCTGCCCAACAAATGTTCAAAAACTCAGTAATTGGTATTGTTATCGTATTGCTTTCTACCACTATGGTTCAGCTAATTGTGTTTTTTATCAAACCTGCATCAGGATTTATACCAGGTACAGGAAGTTCAAATACACTAATGCAAACTGACACAGCTAAAAAAACCACAAGCCCACAAACGCCTAAACCCTAAGTAACCATTTAAGTTATGTCCGTTATTGAAAAAATGAAACAAGTCAGAAAAAATCAAAATATCTCCAATCACTACAAAGTAATTGCTCTTTCATCCTTAGCAGGTTTTTTGACCCTTACAATGACTCTTGTTTTCAATTTTAAGAGCAGACAAGAAAAAATCAAAATAGACAAAGAAAAACAAATTAAAAATAAAAAACTAGGTCTTATCTACTCAATAATTTTGAAGATTATAAATTTTCTCACCAAATCCAAACAAGTCAAAAAATAGAAAATTAAACTTAAGGAAAAACGAACTACAAAACAAATTGCAACTTGACACGGTTGGTTTTTTTGTTTATAATTACAATAACTATCAATCAAGTATTTATACAACGATGACTAACTCCACTAACTCCACTAATCCCACCAAAAATTATTCTTATATCATATCTGATCACATCCGAACAGCCTGTTTTTGCGTTGCAGATGGAGTTTTGCCCAGTGGCAAACAGCGAGGCTATATTCTTAGAAGGTTGATTAGACGGTCTTTATCTGCCAGTCTCAAGCTCGGTATTGACATAACCAACATTGGGTATTTTGAAGATTTGGTGGATAGCGTGGTGGGTATTTATCGTGGAGTTTATGATGAAATAGAGCAAAGTCGAGATATTATTGTCAAAACTATGTTTTTGGAGGCTCAAAAATACCAAAAAGCCATTGTCACGGGTCAAAAAGAATGGTCAAAAATTCTCAAAAACAACGCGGGTCTCACAGGTGAACAAACAGCCACGATCGCTTGGGATTTGTACCAAAAAGCAGGGGTTCCTTTTGAGGTTTCTGAAGATGTCTGTGAAGATAATAATTTGGAGTTTGATGCTCAAAAAGTCGAAGAATTAGCTACTAATCACCAAAACTTGTCCAAAATTACTTCTGCAGGTCAATT
>JAYWGE010000039.1:0-8365 GCA_043778455.1 bacterium | reverse complement strand
TGTTAAGCTCTGGGTGTAAACCTTCCAAAAAGTCTACCAACTTAAAACTGTCTTTGTGGGTTCGGATTTTGTTGAGGGCAACCTCTTCAATTTGTCTTACCCGCTCTCGAGTTACCTTAAACACCTCACCAATTTCCTCTAGCGTATGGGCAATTCCTGTACCGTCAAGACCAAACCTAAGTAAAATTACCTTTTTTTCTCGTGGCTCAAGAATCTCATCAATAATTTTCATAATGTGTCCACGCAATATTTGGTTGCTGGCAGTGTCGATAGGCTGAGAGGTGTTTTCATCCTCAATAAGTTCAACCATTTGGGTATCACTGTCTTCACTGTTACCAATAATTGTATCAATAGAAACGGTGTCTTGGGAAATTCTTTTGAAATAGAAAATAGTGTCAATGTCCACTCCAATTCTTTCACACAATTCGTCGTCAGTTGGTTCTCTACCTAGTTCATCGGTCATAGCTCGTTTTTCTTTTCGGAATCTGTTGAGTTTTTCTTCCACATGGACAGGCAAACGCACCGACCTAGACTGATCCGCCAAAGCTCTTCGGATACTTTGTTCAATCCAATAACTGGCATATGTAGAGAATTTGTAGCCCCGCCTCCAGTCAAATTTTTCTACGGCTCGGAGCAAACCAATATTTCCTTCTTGAATCAAATCCAAAAAAGCCAAGTTTCGCCCCATATATTTTTTGGTGGCGTGAACTACTAATCTCAAGTTGGCGTTATTAAGTTTTCGCTTGGCAGCTTGATCCCCTTGTTCAATGAGCTTGGCAAGTTCCACCTCTTCATCCTTGGAAATAAGTGGGTAACGACTAATGTCTCGGATGTAGTTTTGGACAGCGTCGTCGTTGAGATCCGAACCCGCAAGGTCGCCCAAAATTTTACCATCTTCCACTATGTCTTTAAAAATATTAGAAATATCTTCCTCTGCTTTTTCATTACCAATCAAACTGTTGGGATCACTTGACCAAAGGGCGTCAAGATTGTGGTCAAAGTTGATCGGAGCTCCACTGTCTTCGCAAAGATCAAAAACATCTTCAAGTAAATCAATATTATTTTCAATGTTTGGAAAGCAGTAAAACAACTCATCCTCGGTTACAAAACCCCTAATAATACCTTGTTTAATAGTTTCTACCATTAATACTTGAAACTCAGGCGGTTGAGATTGAAACACAGGATACTGGGAACTTTCGTTTTCAATAAATTTTTTGAGTTTTCGTGGCCCAAGTTTTAGATCTTTAGATTTACTGACTTTTTTCATCTTAACTTTGACACCATCTTCCATCACCCTGTACCGTTTGGTACCCCGATTTTCAATAGTATCATCATCAATAGCAAGTTGTCTTTTTTGCTCTGCAGTAGAGATAAGGTTGAGACCAAGTACACCTTTTCGGGTAACAAGCTCTTCCATTGGAGGCATAAAATCATCATCCAAAAAGTCTTTATCCTTGTTATTATTAGCTATTTCTAGCTGTTTAGCTCGTTTAATATCTTTGGCTTCTTTAGATTTTTTGGCAGCTTTTTGGGCTTTGGTAAAATTATTGGTTCTATCTTCTTCTGTGTCATATTCATCTTCTTTGGCAAAAATTTTGGTAATTTTGGGAATTTTTATTTTTACGGCACGAGACGACCCTATGGTCAATCTTTTTCTCTCTGCAGAAGACTTTTTGGAACTTTTCCTTTGTTCTTCGGCAGCTTTTAGAGATTCGGCGATGGTTTTTCTTGGCATACTTATTAAGTATAATCTTTTTTGTAGAACTTGGCAAGTTTATTTTTAAAAACCTACAATAACCTACAACAAGCATGGTCTAACTTTTGACATAAAACTACTAATAAATCATAATTAAAATATGAATAGCCTAACCAATAACCTAACCAGTAACTTTTGGCAAAAAATACAGAATAAAAATAAAACCAATCCTAATGGTAAATGTAAGTCTTTTTTTGATCCTTTTTTTATTTTGGCACCGATGGAAGATGTAACCGATACTGTGTTTCGCCAATTAGTCCAAAAAACCAACCTTGGTCAACCTGAGATATTGTTTACAGAGTTTACAAACTGTGATGGAATTTGTAGCATAGGACAATCTAGGGTAATTCACAGACTCAAATACTCAGATATTGAAAAGCCAATTGTGGCTCAAATATGGGGTAAAACTCCACAAAATTACTACGAAACTGCCAAACTTTGTTTTGAGTTGGGGTTTGATGGCGTGGATATCAATTTTGGTTGTCCAGAAAAAAATGTCATCAAACAAGGATGTTGTAGTGCGATGATCAAAACTCCCAATTTGGCAAAAGAAATAATCAAAGCTGTCAAAGCGGGTCTAAATAATCAAATTCCTGTCAGCGTCAAAACCCGAATTGGCTTTGGTAAAATTGAAACGAATGAGTGGATACCGTTTTTATTAGAACAAAACTTATCTGCTATCACTGTCCATGGACGAACGGTATCTGGATCAGACTTACCTGCCAATTGGCAAGAAATTAAGAAATCTGTAGAATTAAGAAATAGGTATTTGGAGAAAAGTTTGGAGCAAAATTTGTCAAAAGACAAAAAACAAAGTATACTTAACAGTATAAAACAAAACTGGATTTCCCAAATATAAAATAAACATAAAGCTTCTCCAAAATCTAATCAAAATTAATCGTCGTAGCGGAAGGTTTATCCCTCCATAAAATACTAAACCAAAATTTGTAACTGTGATGATATTTATATAAAATCGCCTCTACAACACTAATTTGTTACTTCAGTTAACTCTTGATCTATTGATAAAAATTAATTTAGATAAGTAAAAATAAAATAAAAAACTTGACAAACACAAAAAAAACATTCATTATTATATTAGCTGAAAACAAAAAACTGAAAGATAAACACAAATAAAAAATAAAAAATATATATTTTACTATGACTACCATTACCACAATTCAAACCAAAACAAAAACCAAAATAACATGTTTAACCTTGACTTTTTTGTCTATTCTAACTCTCTTTGTATTAGCTCCAACCCCTACAGCCATTGCCAAAACCACGGCTATCCAAAACTGCTATGCCCCAACAGGTGCAAATGACACTTTGTCTTTTTCTGAGCCAAAATTTAAGACCAACTGGACGGGCGACTATCAATGTAGTTTTAACAAATTTAACCCTTCTTTGGGTATTCTCAAAAAAGTAAATATGATACTTACAGGTAGCGTCCTTGCTAGTGTATCTGTAGAAAATGAAGATGTGGGAAATTATAGTAATCTAAATATCTCCAATACCGCCGAAGCCAATGTCAACCTCAAAAACCCTTTTGATAATAATTCCAATATTCTTTTAGCTATTCCAAGCAAATCTATAACTGGAAACTTGTCTGCATTTGATGGGACTATTGATTTTGGAGGAACTTCTGGTCGGGCTGATACAAATATCACGGCTACAGATTTTAAGACAGGATTTATCACAAGTACTACTCTTCTGCCCAACTTTATTGGAACTAACAACTATTCTTTACCAGTATCTACCCTTGGCAAGTCTGGATGCACAGGAGGAGGTAACCTAATTTGTAAAAACCAAACTTTTGCCAGTGGAACAGTAGCTCTGTCGTATGAATACGAGGCTTTCCTGATGCCAGTTACCAACCCAAGCTCATTTACCAACACCACAGTTGGTGGCAATGTTAATTTATCTTCAGCCCTTTCAGTCAATAACCCTGATAATTTAGTGATCACAAGATATGTCATCAAAACCGTTCCAAACCCTGCTCTTGGCGTACTTTATTACAAAGACACTACTGGCAAAAGTATCCCTATTACACCAGAAACTTCACTAACTACCGACCAAGCCAAAACCTTATATTTTCAACCAAACTCTGGTTCTGAGGGTCAACAATTCAATTTTACTTACTCTGCTGTAACCCCTGATTCCACAGGAAAAGACTTGGAAAGCCCAGTGGCAAGTGTAGGTATCAGTTTGTTGCCCAAGCCAGCCGTGATTTCACCTGCAATAGTTTCATCTTCTTCATCCAAAGCTAATTCTTTCACTTCATCCACACCCACTCCTGTTGTCCCATCTTCAGGTATGACCGTCATAACTATTGGAAATAACCCAAACTCATCAAGTAGTTCATCTACCAAATCTTCAACAACAAACCCTAATTCAAATACCAATCCTGATACCAATTCAACATCAAGCTCTTTTAGTTCATCCAACCTATCTTCTAACTCATCCAATAATTCAATAAGCACTGACTCTGTTTGTGTAAACACAGTTACAAATAATTCAACAAATAATATACCTTTTGGGTCTAATGACATCACAAAATGTTTTCCTGCTAACAAAGACTTGGATCACTACACAGTAACTGATATAAAAGTAGGAACCGATACAGCAGGCAATGGTAATGGCAATTTTTTCCTTGTCAAATCAAACGGCGATAAAATTAAACTAAATGACAATCAAGACATAGTTTTGACCGATAGTCAAGTTGCTTTTATTGTCTCAACCCAAAAATCCTGCAAAGAATGTACTGTCAGCCTCAATATCAAAACTATTGATCAAAAAGGAAATATTATCAGCACTACTCCTGTGGTATTTACCCTTGGCAACAACGGAGATTTTGGAGGTATTGGTGGCGGTTTTCAAATAGATGAAAATAATATAACAGTTAGAACAGGAGGATTTACCCAAGCAATCAAAGAAAATTGGACACTTTTGTTAGTACTTTTACTTTCTGTAGTCTTCTTTTTCTCCAGTATGTCCAAAACCCAAATTCAAAGAATTTTTAAGAAGAACCCTTAAAAAATAATGCCTAGTCAAATTTTAATATTGGGGGCGGGCGGGCATGGAGCTATATCTTTAGTCAAACTTTTTACAACTACCAACTATAATTTTTGCGTATATTACAATACCGCCGACTGGGGAGGAAGCTATGGTCTGTGGGGTCGATTACTAGAAAATAATGACAATGAACTAAACAAAAAACTGCACAACCAAATATTACCTGTGTTGCCATTTGCAGACCCAAGTAAACTTATCAATTATCTGTTTGAAAAAAGGGGAATTTTGGCACGATCTTTTTTGGATTTTAGATCTGATAACCCAACTGAACACCTATCTAAAGTCAATCAAATTGCCACTTTGTTACATCTAAGCAACCAGCAAAAACAGTTATTCCAAAAATACCTGACCACTGCCCTTGACTACTATTTGTTACAAAAAACCAACCTAAAGTACAACAAACAATTTTGCCTTGGTTATGTGGTGCATAGTTTTGTTTTTTGGATTATGGATGGGATGGATGGATGGAACAAGTTCTTTCACAAAATCAATATCTTACCCAGCAATGTCTTTGTTGATTTTACAGCCAAACACCGCCAAACCCTAGTTGGAATTGACCTAAGCCTCAATGAATGCGTGGGTGAAGATAATATTGATAGCCACACCAGTCCAATTTTGCCATCTAGTTTACATTTTCAAAATCCTTTGACCACAAGAGGTAAAGCACCTCCAAAAACACAATTTATCAAAAATCTGCAAACTTCTGACTGGATTATAATCCCCAACGGATCTATAGCAAACTGGCTCTCTGTGGTCAATTACCCAGAAATAAAAAAACAATTGATAAACAAACCAATTATTTGGCTCACCAACCCCTATCGTAACAAAAATGAACTAATCAACCCTAACTACTATTTGTACCTTTTGGAAAATCATATTTCGGTAATAGCAATGGCTTCCAAAACTACGGGGCATAACAAAAAATTCCACAATGTCCTTCTGCAAGACAAAAATGGCAAATATAATGTGGACAGTGTAGCACTAGAAATTACCAAAATCATTGACCAAAAAATCTAACAAAACCTTAAACCAACTATAAAATCTCATTACAAAACTTTTATGACCACCAAAATTATTGCAACTATTGGCCCTGCATGTTTATCCAAAGAAATTCTTACCAATTTTAAAAATAATTCTGTTTCTATTGCTAGGCTCAATTTTTCCCACAATACTAGTCAATGGCACAGCGACGCTGGAATTCTTGCCAAAGAATGTGGACTTAAAACAATGATTGATCTTGGTGGACCAAAAATTCGATTGGGCGAAATGCACCACGAGCTAAACCTACTCACAGGCTGGACTATTTGTATGGAATATCAAGATGCCCAAGTGGAATATCCATATGATTACAAGAATAATAACCGTAACCAAATCACTATTCCTTGTCGTTTTGAGATTGCCAAATTTGTAAATCCAGGTAAAATTTTGTTACTTGATGATGGTAAAGTAAGGTTAGAAGTAACCGAAGTTGTTGGCAAAAAAGTGCTTTGCAAAGTTATTTTTGGTGGAATGGTCAAAACAGGTAAAAGCGTCAACTTACCTTATTCCAAAGTAGAAGTACCTTTTCTAACCGACCGAGACAAAAAAATGCTCAAAGAATCCATTGCGATAGTCAGACCAGAATATGTAGCTTGTAGTTTTGTCAAATCAAAAGAAGACACCAAAGCGATGCGAGAGTACATCAAATATTGTCTCAACTTTTTTGAAATCAAAGATTACAGTCCAAAAATCTGTGTAAAACTAGAGACTCATGAAGCTTTGGAAGAAGGAGTTTTGGAAGAGGTGATTGCCGATTGTGATTTGGTGATGATTGCCCGTGGAGATATGGCGCTAGAGATTCTACCTGCTCACATTCTTGTTCCTTTTTACCAAGATCAAATTGCCAAAATCTGCCACAGAACCAACAAACCATTTGTGGTAGCCACCGAAGCTTTGGATAGCATGATCACAAAACCGACTCCATCTCGTGCCGAAATTTCTGATATTTATAGATCTATCGCCGTAGATAAAGCTGACTATATTATGCTTTCTGGCGAATCAGCTACAGGTAATTTCCCTTGTGAAGCCGTGGGGCTTATGCACCAAATGATTGTGCAATACGGCGATAAACTCTAACCCATTCTTTGCGTTCATCATGGGTAATTACTCCCTGTGGTTGAATTAACAGTTGTTCAGAGCCAATCCCAGTAGAAATTATTAAGACCTTGAACCCATCAGGGTCAGTTCTGTTGTCAACTTTAGTGTTTTGAGTTTTTTCAAATGATTTTTGAGCCAATTTTTGAGCTATAGCCAAAGCAGTTTCCATCGCTTGGTGTCTGTTGGTAATACGAATATATTTATAATCAAGGTTATTGTTTACACCATCACCCCAACTTTGAACATCCTTTAATTCAGTTTCTACAGGTAGGTCTTTACACAGCAGGTTCAAAATTTTTATAGGGTCGTCATTTTGGTCATAGTTTTCGGTGGTAACAACACTAAAGTCTGCATTGCTATAAGAAATGTTGCCCATTATAGGTTTTTTCCAATCGTCTCGCCCAACTCCATCACAGCTCACAATATGAATAACTTGATCAAAAAATTGTCGGATTTTCCAGTCTCTTGCAGTAGCTAGGAGCCGTTTCATGCTTTGTGGCTCGTGAGCATAATCCACCATAATGGAGATCTGAAGATTGACTTGGATTATTGGCAAAATTGTGGCTATAGGCATACTATAAGTGTAGACTGAGTGTGGTTTTTTGTCAAACAGATTGAATAAATTTAACAAAATATAACAATATCTACACAATATCTACACAATATCTACACAATACCAATTTTAACTTATTACTCTTCAACTTCTCCAGTTTTACTAACGACCACCACAGGCAAATTATATTGATTAACCAAACGACTTGCCAAAAGACCAATTATTCCCTTATTCCAATCACCTTCTAGCCACAAAGTTTTTTGACCCAATTCATATTGTTGTTTGGCATTTTGCTCCACCTCTGACAGGATGTCTTTGACCATTTGTTTGCGTTCTGTGTTGGTAAATATCAATTCACTTGCCAAAATAGATGCAGGTTGACTAAGGTATTCTTGGTTTTCAGCAATGAGGTATTCTTGGTTATTTTCTGTATTTTGAGCCAAAATTGTGGCAATAGAAAGTCTTGCGTGAGAAATTCGCCCAGAACTATTGAGGATTGGTGATAGTGTAAAACCCAAATCTTGGCTAGTCAAAACATAACCTGAATTAACTTTAGCACTAAGCCCTGTTTGAATCATTAGTTGTTCCAAACCTTCTATGTTGTGAGTATTTTTTTGGAGGATTTGTAGCCCTGCTTTGACTAAAAGTCTGTTAGTTGGTTCGGTTATACTTTGGCAGTCAGCCACGGTACCAATTGCTACCAAGGGTAGGAGTCGGTTTAATTTGGTCAGGCGGATTGAGGCGTTTGGCATAATTTTGGATTAGTTTTTGGATTACAATCTACCTTTAAACAGCTTGGAAATAATTGAGTCTGTGGCTATTTTTTGTTTGGATTTTGATAACTTTTG
>JAYWGE010000038.1:0-2875 GCA_043778455.1 bacterium | reverse complement strand
TTTGTATTGAGCATAAAAATAAATATAATTGAATGAACGCAATTGAGTACGAATAGTATTTTGATTAATATATTAATTATGAACAGATAAATATAAGTTGTCAACAATCTTTAGAAATATTTAACTTAACCTTCGCCAATAATAACAAAAATAAACCAATAAAAGGTGAGTTAGGCAAATAACGATTACAGTTTTCAACAGAAAATAATTGAGATAATAAAACTATTAGGTAGTGGTCAATATAGCGTTGATATATAAACTATATTTGTATTTTTAACTACCAAAAAATCTCCAGCCCCATTTGGGACAGCCCTTTTGTCAAGGGGCAACTAGTCTCTAGCTTATCAGTGCTAATTTTACCATTACCAACCTGTCTCTTTAAAAGGTTCAAGTAAGGTTAATTGTAAAGTTGGTCATATTTAATTAAGTAGTAAATCCTTTTGTTTAAAGTAATTTTGTATACAAGTTTGTGAAAATTGATAATGTTTGGGTATGCCTTGACCAACTAATAAAAGTGGTTCATAATTATAACAAGTACACACTTTAAATATTAGCCGATCTAAAGACAAAACTAAGCCATTCAATATGCTATTAACTCTATTAATTTGCGGTGCAATATCAACTATTTTAGTCTTGGTTACAATGTTTTTGTGGCAAAAAGTCCAATTTGATTGGCTCAACAAAACTACTATAGGTTTGGTTTGGTCTTTACCTTTTGAGTATTTTCCAAAGTTAGAAATAGCAGGATCTAGTCTTAGAGTTTCTCAAGTCTTGGTTATTCTTGGCGTTTATTTTATTTTAATTCTAATCTCCAAAAAAGACAGAGAACTCTTGGGTCATCGCATACACTGGGTCAGCATTTTTCCAATTATATTTTGGTTTTTGGCAAGCCCTTCTTGGCTGTTTATTACAGATTTTAAGAGGTTTTTGGTATATTTTGTAGCAACTAATTTGGTTTTTGGAGCAATGGTCATATTGGCTAATTTTGGCACTAATATTTGGCAAAGACTCAAAGAATTAAGTCTTATATTGGGTGGCTGTGCCGTTTTTGGTTTGTACCAATTTGTTGGAGATATGTTAGGTTTACCGTCATTTTTGACAGGACTAAGAGAGCAATATACCAAAATTGTTTTTGGAGTTCCAAGGGTTCAAGGTACGGCTATTGAGCCGCTTTATTTTGCAGGAATGTTGCTATTGGCGATGATTATTTTTTGGTTTTGGAACTTGAATAGGCTGAGCAATTTGGAGAAAATAGACGACAATTCCCCCAATAAAAACAATATTAATTTAATTAAAATTTTGTCTGGAATAACTTTGCTTAGTTTTATTCTGACTATATCCAAAGGTACTTTTGCGGTTTTGGTTCTAATTTTACCTGCGCTTTTTGTCGCTAGTTGTTGGCATTTTGTATATTTTCAAAATTTGGTACATCGGTTTTGGATTGTGTCTTTGACCAGTTGTCTGAGCTTGGTTATGCTTATGTCAGTTTTTGTAGATCCTGTCAAGGTTTTTGGGGAAGTGGGTCAAAATTTTGTGGAGACTATAGCAGGTACTAGTGCTAGTGCGGTGGAGCGATCTCGGTTTATTAATGAAGCTGTGGTTTCTTTGCCAAATAACGCAATTTTGGGTATTGGAATGGGACAATATGCCGATTATGTTGGTTCCAATCTTGGCAATATTAACACAGAGGAAAGTAAGGCAATTGTCAATAATGTATATTTGGAAGTTTGGCTAGAAAATGGCTTTTTGGCTTTTGGTTGGTTTTTGTTGATGTTATTTTTGCCACTAATTTTACTTTTTAAACAGCTTGATCAAAATTTAACTATAAATTCAGCCACGATTTTAATTCTTATTTTCTCGTTGGTCGCTTACTATTTGCAGTGGACATTATTTTCTCCTATTTTTATTATGCCTATTTTTATTTTACTTGGAATGTCATATAAAAGTTGTAAATTAAGCTAAAAAAAGCTAAAATTAATCATTTGCAATTGCCTCAACAGTGGTGGTAATCTTGTGTTCGGTTTTGACCCATACTCCTTTCTTAGTTTTAAGAAATATTCCAGCAAAAGTAGCCAAGTAATCGTTGAGATTGAAAATGGTGTAATAGTACAATATGTGAGGTAGTTTCCACCACTTAAAACCTTCTAAAATAGCTCCTGAGTATTCCAAAATAAGTGCCATAGCCAAAATTAACCAAATTATAATAGGATCTTTGGGTACCAAGTCAATTTGATAAAAGCCAAAACTATTAGTTAAATAAACTAGAACTATTGCGCTAAAAAAGTAGGCGTACCACATTTTTTTGATAGGACGAATAAGGTAAAGTGTGTAGTCAAAAACACTAAGTCTATTTTTGGTTTTGGGATTAAATAGAGCTTTTAGGAGTTTCCAAATATATTGTTGAGCCACATCGTGATGACCTTGCATCCAGCGTTTTCTTTGGTGATAAGAAGCCCTAAGGTCTGTCGGTTTTTCGTCATATGTAATGGCGTCATAAGCAAAATCAATTTTTTCGCCCATCAAAACTGCCTTGGTACTAAATTCCAAATCTTCGGTAAGCGAACCCATATCCCAGCCTACTTTCTTGAGGATATATCGCGAGAGCACAAACCCAGTTCCGCCCACTGTACTGCTCATATTTAGGTTTTCTCTTGATGCAAAATAAACCAAAGCACTGGCAGAATAACTGAGGGTAGAACCTGTGGAAACCCAGCTGTCATACGGATTTTTGATACCCAAATAACCCTGCAAAATGTGAGACCCAGTACATAGTCGCCAATTCATAACTTCAAAAAACTGAAGATGATAAATATTGTCTGCATCGGCAATAGATACCGCTTCATAGTCAGGAATATGTTCATCTATCCAATCAAAA
>JAYWGE010000037.1:0-2886 GCA_043778455.1 bacterium | reverse complement strand
TGTAACAAAATATACAAAACCGTCAAATATTGTGTTAAAAAAAATATTTATGAAAATCTCTGCAATTACTCCAAAAAATGGTGCGATCATATTGTTTGATTAGTGGTTATTTGGGTTTATTGTTAGTCTTATTTTTAGGTTTAATCAGATAAAGAATACCTTTGGCAATTCAACAAAAGTTGCAAAAACAAAAAAATCTAACATAAGCTGATTTGAGTAATTATTGACCCCTCCAAAGAGTGAAGGTTTTGGGTTAATTAAGAATATTAAGGAAAGACCAAATAAAAATTAGTATTGTTATCAAGATTATAACTAGTGTAAGTAATTTTGTAATGTTTATTCCTAATTTATTTTTATATTTGTAGATAAAATAAGCTGGAATAGTAGGAAATATCAATAAAAAACTTAATAAACTAATTAATTCTTGAAAAATTTTAGATATTAACATAATTTTATAATAAATTATATCAACAGCTTATAGATGCTCCAAAAAGTGGGTAAGAAAGTTTAAGCGTTGCCCATTGACAATTTCTATTATTTGCTACACCATAAATAATCTGAATTGAACGTATTGCGAATGTTGTAAATCCACCAAACAACCACCCACAAAGACCAGCAGTGCTACCTGCACAAGCTACAAGTCCAATAAACCAAATCCCAAATGTAACAGCAGAAACACCTATAGCCCAATTTTGAGCACATTTATTTAAACCTATGTAAACTCCAGACCAACCTATGGACGCACTAGAGCTAAATGAACACCATCCAGCACTTGCCCTCACACTACCAAACTCACCAACCCAACTAGCAACTTTTTCTAGAGTTGAGGATTCGTTCTTTTCTACTTCTTTGGCTGTGTTGGTAGTTGTTGTATTTTTTGTACTTTCCAGTGTACCATCTTTGATTTCTTCTTGGAGTTTGTTGTAATTATTCATAGCTTTGGTTACTTCTGTGATTTGAGTATCAGAGAGACCTGTGGCTTTTTTGATTTGGGTTGTATTAATAGTTTGAATTTTTGACATTTTGAGTTGGTAATTTTTGGGTTGGCAACCCCTCCGAAGAGGGAGGTTTTTTTAGGGTTAATTTTAATTAATCAAATATACCAATCAAAGTAAAATGTATAAAAACAATATATAGTAAAAAGAATATTATGTTATAAACTTTTTTAAAATTTGATTGTGGTAAAATATAAATAATATGGATGTATAAGATTATGAATAAACAAGTTACAACATTTGCAGAAAAAATATAATGAATTTTACCAAATATGTTATCAAAAAACGATAAAAATAATGAAGTAAATAAAATTATAAATGTACTGTTTACAAATTTCTTAATATTAGTTTGAGCCATATGATTAGCCACAAGAAACACCAAAAAATTGTACTGAAGGGGCTATTCCCAAACTAATCGTGGCTCTTTTACTAGAGCAAACACTTGCCACATCTACACCTCTACCAGCTTGTGTTGATAAAAAGAATATTAATATAGACAATACACCTAAAATAGCTGTGCAAAGACCAAATGATATGGTTGAACAAGCCCAAGCCCACAACAATTTTTGTGAAATTATCCCATAAGAGAATATCTTAAGAGCTTGCCAACCACATCCATTTGCACTTACAGAAACACCCCAGTACCATTTTGAACCACTTAAAGTTTGATCACAAGCTGCTTTTGCATTAACAGATGTTCCAAACTCACCAACCCAACTAGCAACTTTCTCAAGGGTTGAGGCTTCGTTTTTTTCTACTTCTTTGGCAGTAGCTGTATTGACAGTTGATTGTGTTGATGTGTTACTTCCATCTTTTAGTTCCTCTGGCAACTTATTAAAATTATTTAAAGCTTTAACAACTTCTTGAGCTTGAATATTGTTTAAGTTAGCTTTAGTCTTAATTTCTTCAATATTAACAAACTTGTTACCACTAATATCAGTTTTACTTAATAAGTCAATAGTTTTGATTTGTTCTTGAGACAGTGTTTCTAGCTTTGGGGCTTGGCTTAGTTGGGCTTTGACCTCGGCTGGAAGAGATTTGTTGATCTCGTCATTGATGGTTTGGTTTTTCTTGGTTTCGTCAGTAATATTAGCTATTTTGGATTTGATACCATCAGCTAGTTTTTGTTGTTCCAAGATATTGACAAGATTTATGGTACTTGCTCCAAGTTTGGTTGGGTTATTGAGTTTATTCATATTAACTAAACTACCTGTAACCGTCAAACCTGTTATTGTAGTTGGGTTTTTGGAGTATTTAGTTTGGGTTTGCATAAAATTTGAGTTGAATTATTGGTTTTTTTAATTGGTAACCCCTCCGAAGAGGGTAGAGATGGGTGTTATTATTTGAAAAAAATGCTGTCTAAAAAAGGTTTTATTATTATATCACTAATTATAATTGTCTGAGAGAAAAAAGCTAAAAATGTAAAAAATGATAAAGTTTTTTGTCTAAATGTTTTATTTTTATTTTTATCTTGTTCTAATAGAAAAATACCAATAATAATTAAAGTTAATGAAGCTCTAAGCATGATGTTTATTTCCATACTAATTACTACAATAAATACTTCTAATATTGATGTAATATCTGCTATTTGTATAAACATCCATAGCTAATCCTGATCTACACCAACCAATCATATTTTTAACACTTGAGGCTAAAACATTAATAAAATAATCAACAACAAAGCCAATTGCAAACCAACAGGCAGGTGCAAAAAATCCTAAAAAGGAACATGCACCTCTTAAAGTTGCTGTAATAATACCACTTACTGCATTTATACCATATCCAAGAGTTCTATCCATAACAGCTCTACTAATCCAAAGTGTGTACTTTTTGTCTAGGTAATTACCAGCATACCAAGTGTTGGCTTGTGAGGCTCTGATTGCGTAGTTAT
>JAYWGE010000036.1:0-2893 GCA_043778455.1 bacterium | reverse complement strand
AGATATTGCAACAAAATGGCGTTGTTCACCTCAAAACTGATTCAGATATTTTATTTGACTATACACTTAGCGTTATCCAAGGTCAAAATTTGACATCAGACTTAATTCAGAACTTGATCTACACTAAAGATCTCTATAATTCCAAATATGCCAATTGTTGTTGTGGAATCACCACCAGGTTTGAAAAAATGTTTGTGCAAAAAAATTATAACATCAAATATTTACGCTTTGAATACAATGCTCATAACCCTTTATAACTACCGCTGTTTTGACCAGATTAATTTGCAGTTGCCAAGTTCTAATTTTATTATTTTGGATGATAACGGTAGTGGTAAAACCTCAGTTTTGTCTGCTTTTTATTCATTGCACACAGCTCAGCCCTTGCCAATGACTAAGTTTGGTCAATATCTCAAAATTGGCAAAGAATACTTTGGAATTGGAACGGAAGATTTAGCTTGGTTTCTCAGTGGTAAAATCTCACCAAGTGGCAGAGTAACAACCAAGCACAGCAAACCGCAAATTCCAGCTCCAACTCTTCTTAAGACTATTTTGACCTATCAGCCCACGGATAATTATTGGCTATCCCAAAGTCGCTCTGCCAAATTAAGTATTTTGGACAATATAATATCCCAAACTAGCCCTGATTATGATCTTCTTTTGAAGCATTTGGACAAGCTAACCAAAGCTAAGTTAGAGCTGATCAAAAAAACCAATCAGACAGGTCAAAATGATATGATTATGGTTGAGTATTTTGGACGGAATATAGAACTAGTCAGTAACAAAATTTGGGCTGTGCGACACAAATTCCTACTACATATCCAAACCAACCTTCCTACTTTTAGTCATTTTATCAAAACAAATATCGCCAACTGGCAAGTTGTGTGGCAAATTACAGATATTTATGGCAAAAAACAAAGCTACCGAGACCTTTATGATAACAAAATTAGGGTTCATACAACTCAGCAATCAGATAGTTTTGGAATACTTTGGCAAAGGGAACTTATTGCAGAAAAAGTTTTATTTGGAGCTAATCGCGATGATTTTGAAATTGTTGGTAATAACTTGGGTGGATGTCTCAACATTGAGCAGATATTAAGCCGAGGTGAAATGCGTTTATTTGTGCTGTGGATAAAAAAACTAAACACTATTCCAAGTGATACAATTTGGCTTTTGGATGATATTTTTAATGAATTAGATGATTGCCGAGAGCAAATTCTTTTAGATTCTATTTTTGAAAATACCCACCAAATTATAGCTACAGGAACGCGATGCAATACCAAAAACTTACTCAAGGTTAAGGTTAGTGATATTCTGTTATAAAGCCTGTTTGCATTCTCAAATTACACCAAAAAACTAGTTTTGACATTATGTAAAATATATGATATAATTAAAGTAGAAAACATAAAAAACTCATTAAATACACTAAAAAACCACATAATAATAAATTAACTTTTATGCAAAAAACTATCACTAAAAACTACTCAAAAACCCTCCTGTCAATCACAGGCTACTTTATGGTGATCAGCTTATCTTTTAGTTCTGTTGCAACTATTTCTGCTTCTGCTCAGCAAATGGCAAAATACCCAAATGTCCAGCTCTCTTCACCCGACCAAGTTCTAAAAGATGGTGGACAAATTGACAATAGTATTGGCTCAAATAATGGTTTGGATATAAACGGATCTACTTGTACCAACGAATACAAAAGATTTGATGATCCTGGATACAATGTTAAATATGACCCCAAAAATCCTGACGCTTTTCTTAGAGCTACTGCCTCACCATTTTACAAATGCGTAACGACAAACGGAAACTTATTGTCTACTATAACAGGTTATGATACTCAATTACCTAGAGAACAAGCGTTGGCAAGATATCAAAAAGAAAGAAGTTTGTGTGGAGCGTATGCAAATGGACAACCAGCCACAGAAGGAGATAAAAAACGATGCCTCACTTTGGCTTTAAATAGATTTGCAGAATCTACATCTGTAGCCTTCCAAAATAATTTAGCACCTCAAACCACGCCTCAACCAACTCTTCCCAAATTACAAACTCCAACTCTACAACCTTTACCACCTCAGCCTGTACAAAAAGCTACACAACCAGCCCAGCCCGCCGCTAATCAAGGTGGAGGAGGGTTTAACCTAGGTAATATTGGTGGTATTTTTGAGCAATTTAAAGGTCTTATACCAGGAATGAAAGGAATGTTTGGTGGTCTTGGTGGTGGTTCAACCCCTGCACCAGAAACACAATCTAATATTGGTACACAACGACAACAAAACTCAGGTTTTGCACCAAATACTAATCAAACTGTAAATAGTGGCTCACCTACACGAAGTATAAACCCAAGGACAACTAGAAGTATCAACGGACAACAAAGTAATCAGCAAAATGGTGTTATGGCATTAGTTCCAAATGATGGTAGTGCTGGTCAAAGTTATTATAGCGATAGTGAGCCAAATCAAGGTAGAACATTACAAACTAACAAAATTGCATCAAATAAAAATTCTAAAGATTCCGATTCTACTTATGAATATATGGACGAAAAAGGTAGAAACCTTAGATGTACCACTGAGGAATGTACAATAATAGACGGTAAAGTTGCCTCTAATACTTCAGATGAGTATTCGCAAAAAGATGAAATTTCTTCATTTCTTGTCGGGGAAGAAGCTGAAAATTATTTTGATAACTTAGATAATAAGTCAAATAACAAGAATAAAAAGCAACCAACTAGAGTAGCTGGAATTAGTGCAGACTATAATTATGACGGGACAGAACCAACTGAAGTAAAAATGGGTGGATATACTGATAAAGATGGTAATTTTCAGCCAACATTAACAGCAGGAATTAGTGCCGATTATGAAGGTGAAGATCCTAACGATAGCTCACAACCAAC
>JAYWGE010000035.1:0-2926 GCA_043778455.1 bacterium | reverse complement strand
CACCTTTTACAACACGAGTAACTCTTCTTACCTCAATAACCTTTGATTCTAACTCTTGGGTATCTTGAGTTTTTGGTCCTCTTCTGTCATTTCGTCGGTTATTAGGACCTCCAGCGCGATTGCCAAATCCAGCTCTAGCAGGTCTTGAAGCACCGTTTGGGGTAGCTCCTCCTTCTGTTCTAGGTCTAAATCCACCTTCTCGTTGTGGTCTATTTTCACCTGTACCTCTTCCAACCAATGGTCTGTCAGCACGAGGTGGTCTATTTTGACTACTTCTTTGTGGTCTATCAGATCTGATTGGCGCGTTTTGAGGTGTTCCTGCGGATTGAACTTTTTGAACTTCTGACATAAATATATATAAAAATGTAATTAAATCAAAAATTAGATGATGATACCAGCTTCTCTGATACCGTCAGCTACAGCTTTGACTCTACCGTGATACAAGTAACCGTTACGATTAAATACAACTTTGGGCATATTGTTTTCTTTCAACCAAGAGGCAATAGTGCCACCTACACTGATAGATTTTTGACTTTTGGCAACACCTGTAATCTTGTTGGAGTGAGCGGTAAAGACCACTTCTCGAGATTCTGGGCTAATGACTTGAGCTACAATATTTTTGTTGGATCTGGACACAACGACTACTGGCAAAAAGTAGGTCAATTTTTTTGTAACTCTATTTTTTCTAATTGCTTGAGTAGACATATAAAAATAAACTTGAAAATATTTGCTAAATAAAAATATAAAATAAAAATATAATAGATAATTAGCGGATTATTTACCTTTTCCACCTTTTTTACCAACTTTTTTGATGTAAAATCGTCCTGGGAATTTAAATCCTTTGTGTTTGTAGGGATCACAAGGTTTCATTTCATGGAGATTACCAAAAAAGTTATTCAAAAGCTGTTTGTCATAACTACTACCAGACAAAACATTCTTTGTTACAGAAAGTTTGATAGCTGGATTTACATCTAGTTTGACGGGGTGTGAAAATCCTATATAAACGGTCAAAGTTTGACCTGACAATTCCATTTTGTAGCCTACACCATTGAGTTCTAATTCCTTAGTAAATCCTGTTGACACACCAGTTACCATGTTGGCAATAATTGCCCTCGCGGTTCCCCAGTTTGCTTTTTGGAATTTATCGTTTGGTTTTGCAACCGAAACTTGAATGTCGTTCTCAATTTGTTCTACTTTTACGAAGTCAAGTAATTTTGCAGACAAACTTCCATTTGCTCCTGTTACTACGACTTGATTGTCATCAACCTTGACGGTGACGTTTTTATCGATAGGAATCAATTTTTTACCAACACGGGACATAAATTAAATCAATATTCTTTTTTTCAATCAAAATTGTTTGAGATAGGTGTTTTTAAAATAGAACACCGCAAAACTATTTATTTACAGAGTCAACTAAAGTTTTGAAAGATTCAATATTTTGAATAGCAATCTCGGAAATAGATTTTCTGTTGAGGGTTGAACCAGATTTGGACATCAAGTTAATGAATGTACTGTAATTTAGAGGGCTACCAATTTGGTCTAAGGCACCATTGATTCTAGTAATCCACAGGGAACGAAAATCTCGTTTTCGCAGTTTTCTGGATTTGTAGGCATTGGACTCAGCTTTGAGCAACCGTTCTTTAGCAATTCTAAATTTAGATTTTGCTGCGTTTCGGTAACCTTTGGCTCGTTCTAAAAGGTACTTTCGTCGTTTTAATGCACTCTGTCCTTTTTTGACTCTTGACATATAAGCGTTATAGGATAAAAGCGGTTGTTAAAATAAGCAAAAGAATGAGATTATTGTGATTAGGGTTTTAGCCTAACTAAAATTAAAACATAGTTTTGTATCGGGCGTGAACTGCACCATTTAGCATAGTTTTATTTTTGCCATTTAGTACGGTTTGCCGTCTTTTTTTGATCATTCGGTGACATCGGCCGATCACTCCGACTTTAAATTTTCCTGTGGATTTATCACCGCCATTTGTAATGTGTAGCCGTTTAGAAATGGCTCCTCGGGATTTTGGTTTAGGCATAGTAAGTAAAAGCTAATTTGTTAAAAATGAATTATTTGGTGGAGAAATTATTTGGAATAGTTTTGAGAATAGTTTTTTAGGCTAATTTTTAGGCTATTTGTATTTGGTTTCTTTGTAAACAACATGCTTTCGCAAAATAGGGTTGTACTTTTTAAGCTCCAATTTTTGAATTGGTTTTCCTTTTCCTTTGGATTTATTAATTACATAACGATGATATACTTTTTTAGAAGTTCCATCAGGCAATTTGATTTCTTCAATTGAAACCAACAAAATTTTGTTTTTTTGCCAAGCCATAATGTAATAAGTATATCTGTTGTAAAAATGATTTGTTTGGATGATTGCTCTTCAAAATCTCTAAAGCTACTTCTTTGATTTTATTTAGGCAACTACATAGGAGTAGGGGCTTTAACTTCAATTTTGGAGGCTTCTTTAGCTTCTTGTACGGCAACTAAACCTTGGTTGTAAGAGTCAGCAAATTCTTTGAGAATAAAATCAACAGCAGTTTTGGAGTGATTGTTACAAAGAACAGTATAATCTAATTTTTGAGGCAAGGTTTGGATGAAGGTGTTAGTTAGAGCAACTACAGGGCAACCAATTAGTTCAGCTTCTTTGATAGCGATATCATTTTGTGAAGCATCTAGTACCAAGATAGCACCAGGTTTGTTGGTTTTGAGGTTTTTTAGACCGTCGAAGAATTTACCCATTTTTTCAATCTTTCGACTGATTCGTAGTTGTTCATTCCTAGCCAAGGTTAGAAAGAATTTTTCATCTGCTTTGATTGATTCTAGTTTTTCTAGAACTTTTAGGCTTTTTCTAATAGTTGTCCAGTTGGTTAGAGTACCACCGAGCCATCGCACATTTACAAAAGGCATTTCTGCACCGTTGAAAGTTTT
>JAYWGE010000034.1:0-2926 GCA_043778455.1 bacterium | reverse complement strand
TGTCAGGAATATCAATACAAGCTATATTTTCATTGGCATTAGCGAGTTGTCTTAGGTAGCCTTTGGCGGGATCTGTTACAAAAATAAAATGATTTTCTAGTAATAAACCTAGAGATTGAGCCTGTTCTTTGAAGTACAAAAATTGAGCAATAGTTTCAGGTGTACCACCAGATTTGGTTTGTACCAAAAACAAAGTAGTCCCAAAGTCTAGCTTGGCAGTAAGGTTTTGAATTACAAAAGGGTCAATGTTGTCCACGCAATGAACGGTAATAGAACCATTGGAGTGGTTTTGAGAATATAATGCGTCCAAAACAGTCTGAACACCTAGCATAGATCCACCAATACCCAATACAACTATGGTCTCAAATTTATTTTCAAACTTTTTAATCTTGTTTTGAATATCATAAATCACATTCATATTATATGGTAACTCAGTGAAACCTTGCCGAATACCTTGGGAAAACAGAGATTTTTCGTGGTTTTGGACTACAAACTCCTTGGAATCAAAAGTTTTGATAGGAAATTTGGTGTTGAGGGCAAGGCTAAAATCAATGGAAATAGACATAAAAAATAGATTAGATTTGTTTTTATAGTTGTGTTTGTTTGAACTTAACTTTTGACTTGCACTAATTATTTTTTAATAAGCGGTTAATCTTTTCGTTCAAAGCAATTTTGCGTGATAGTTTAGGAAAGTTGATACAGGTTTGGGTATAATAGTTATAAACAGATTACTATCTTGAAGGTTTTGAATCTAGTTTTTTAAGCCTAGCTGTTTCCTCTCTCGCTCGTCTATCAAAATCAGCTTGCATCTTAGCGTTGATTCTTTCTTGTTCTGCTGCGTTTACCTTTTGATCAAAAACTCTTTGTGGTTTTTCAGCAGCATTTTTTCGCGCTGCCGCTTCATTGACATCCATAGTGTTTCTGTCAATATTTGTTCCAGTAGATGCCGGTGGTTTATATTGAGGAGGTACAGGTACAGTTACAGGGCTTATTATATTTTTTTCGTTATTTGGGGCTTTGGGAGTATCAATTTGACTTAGACCTGAGGCGCAACCATTAACACCAAGAGAGAGAGAGAGAGAGAGAGCGGTTAAACTAAGTCCAACACCAGCAAAATTTCTTAGCTTATCAAGTGGAGATTGGGTTTGTTGTTCTAATTGGGTTGATTCTGATGGTGAAGAGTTGAATAGGTTTTTCATAGTGGCAAAGAATAAGAGTTTGTGAAAATTGATAATATTTTTGGGTATGTCAATTGTAATCATACATTGTATTTTGCTTATTGTCAAGAGTGTTTTGAGTTATACGCAGACCTACTCTAAATTATACATTATTAAAAATAATTTTATTATATACAGAGAAGATCTTTCGCTTTGCTCAAGATGACATTGCTTGTAAATTTGGTCAATAATTATATAGCTAAACCCATAATAAACAGGACAAACTAGACACAGAATTGTCTTGAAAACAAGCTTACTTGCTCGGTTTGTTGAAAAGTAATTTTTCTATTTCCTGTTGTATTTGACTATGTTATTTATTTTAAACTGGGTTTAGCCATACTACAAACTTAACTTAATACTAAGATCTCGGAGAGCTTTGGGCTGGATTGCCGATGGGGAGTTAGTCATTGTGTCCATTCCTTGTCCGTTTTTGGGAAATGCTATAACTTCGCGGATGTTGTCTTCTTGGGTCAAAACCATAAATAATCTGTCTATTCCCCAAGCAAAACCAGCATGGGACGGTGCTCCGTATTGGTAGGCTTCCATCATATGTTTGAACTTGATCATAATTTCTTCCTCTGTATAACCAACGGTCTTGAAGGCTTCCATCAAAGTTTCAGCATTACTATTGCGGACTCCACCTGACAATATTTCGTAGCCGTTGAGGGTTAAGTCATATTGCACAGCCCGAAGAGTGTCCAGTTTATCGTTATTTTTGGCATCAGTTAGTACCTCCATCTTGGTCTTACCATCAGGGTTGTACCACACACCAAAGGGATTGTGAGCAAAGTCAATTTTGCCATCTTCTATTTCAAAAAAAGGAAAATCATAAACCCAAGCAAATTTCAAAATATTTTTATTGATAAAACCACCGTCTATTTTGTCAAGATGCCTTGCGATATGTTGTCGCATTTGGTTTTGAGCTTTGTGGACTATATTTTTGTCTTTGTTGGCAATAAACAACACTAAATCACCTGTTTGTAGTTGGAAATGAGCTTTGATTTCGGCTTTTTTGATTTCTTGCACTGCTTCGTCGCCAAAGAATTTGAAGATTGGAGATTTTTCGCCCTCGGTTGTGTACTGGATATAAGCAATACCTGGAAGACCATACTGGCGACCGATATCTTGGACTTTGTCTAGGTCGGATCTGGAAAATTTGTCATTGCCACCTTTGATAACAAGAGCTTGGACTTTGTGATTGTTATCCATACACATATCTGCAAAAATCTTGAATCCACTATTTGTAAACACAGACTTGGCATCTGTCCAAGGCAAAGCGTACCGTAGATCTGGCTTGTCACTACCGTACATGCTCATCGCTTCGTCATATTTGATCTTGATAAAGCCATTGGTTTTGTCCTCGTTTGGAATGGTAAGGTGGGTAAATTGCTCTAATGTCTCACAAGCAAATTTTTCGTTCATTGCAAAAATATCATCTTGGTCTGCCCAAGCAATCTCAGCATCAATTTGATAAAAGTCTCCAGGGTGTCTGTCCGCTCGTGGGTCTTCATCCCGAAAACAAGGTGCAACTTGAAAATATTTATTAAAACCACCAACCATCAAAAGTTGTTTAAATTGTTGTGGGGCTTGGGGTAAAGCATAAAATTTACCTGGGTGAAGACGACTAGGAACTACAAAATCTCTAGCGCCTTCTGGGCTTGGGTTAGCAAGAATTGGAGTCATTACCTCAATAAAATCATTGACATCAA
>JAYWGE010000033.1:0-2927 GCA_043778455.1 bacterium | reverse complement strand
AGATTTGTTACCATTTTTGAGATCTAAGCACCTGCCACCCACTCTGATTGTGTCATCGCTATTCATATAAAGCAACTGATTCCAGCCAGTATTGGAAGTATAAGTAACAAATTGATTTCCGTTATAGTTACTTGCACCCATAAGGGCAATACCTGTTCCTTGGTGGTATGTGGGTGTGCTATGATAAATCTGCACATTTTGTTGCTCTGGGTAAAAAGCACTGGCAGTAATACTGTCAAAACCTGTAACTTTGGCAAAAGTAGAACCAATATTAGACCCAACATTTTCCATTAAATCCAACAATAAATTATCTCTAGCAATTTTGGTAGCATCGGTAGATTCTTGTTCTATTTTGGTAATATTAATTGTAGGTATTGTTTGGGTATCAACTATTGGTAAGAGTTTTTCTGCTTCAGTTTTGGGTATAGTTAGAGATAAACCTAGTTCTTTGGCATCGTCGCCAAGCGCATAAATATCTTCGGTGGTTATACCATTTCCTAGTAGTTTGTAATTGGATTTATTTTGAGTTTTGAGTTTTTTGGCAATTTCTAGTTTTTTAAGTTTTTGTTGTTTCTTAAATTCTTTTACTTTTTTGTCTTTTTCTAACTTTTGAGTTTCACCAATGATAGCCTCTCTAGCTTTTCGGGCAATACCTTCTTTGGTTTCTTGAGCTTGTTTGAGAATGTCTTGTTTTTGTCTTTCAGTTGGTTTTTGGGTATCAGTTGTGGCTATATCTTCTGCTAATATATCTTTGTCTTGGTCTTTGTCTGTGCTAGTATCTTTTGTTTTTTCTATTTTTTTGAGATCAAGTTTATTGGTAGTTTGGTTATACAAACTATTAGTTTTATTGACTGTAAAATTCACTTTGGTAATAGCCAGTTTGTTGTTGTTTTTGGCTATATCAACTGCTGTTTCTAGGTTTTTTAGTTTGCTGGTTAGCTCGGTAATGGTAATATCTGTTTCTCCAACACTTATTGGCTGAGTATAATTTTCTTTTTTGGCTTTGATTATATTGTCAAGTAAGTTGTTTTTGGCTGTTACAAAAGCGTTTTGGGTTTCTGTGGCACTAGTATTTGTGGTGCTATAAAAAGGTAATTCAAGAGCTACATTTTCCAAGTTAACATTGCCATACAACACAACATTAGAGCCAACGGGGTTTTGTTTGAGGAGATAGACTATGGTGGATTGGAGGCTTTTTAATTTTTTAAAACTAACGGTAGTTTGCTCTTGATCTATATAATTTTGAGCTATAACCAGAGGATCATCAATCACAGTTTGGGCCACAGCCATCAACGGAGTCTGTACAGCAAGAGTACCAATTAGCGTTGTTACGAGCAAAGTAGACATAGCGGTAACTGTAATTAATTTGGAATATTTGAAGAAACTGTTAAGACTAAACCATTTGGTTTGTGTGTGTGTGCGGTAGAAAGAAGATTTTTCATAAGATAGAAAAACAAAAAATATTGACCAAAAGAATATTATCACAACCAACCAAAAAAGTTGACCGTACCAACACAAAAATGAAATTAAAACAAGATTTGAAGTGATATTAAGATTATGGATGGTTTTGGGAAGCTTGTCAAGAATATTTTGGATTTTGGATAACAAAAAACCCACTGGTAAAAGTAGGCTGATAAGTTGGTTTTGTTTATTTTTTATGAATTTTCATTTCCATATCATATAAGTTATATTTTATTGTTAATTTTAGATTTTACCCGCCGAAGCGGGTAGTTTTTATTTTGGTTAGAGCTTTGGTTTGTTTTTGTTATAGATTAATGTCATAAATATTAACTGAAGTACTATACTCGTGAAACCTAAATATAAAGTTGATAAAAACATATTTAAAACAACAACTATCGTAAAAATAATATCTGATAAATTATATTCAAATATCGTACCAGTAAAATAATATTTTATAAGATAACATAGCCATATAAAAATATTTATAGAGAACAACAAATTGACACCCTTAAGTTTTTTATTTTTTATAATTTTTATAACTATATAAACAGAGATAATTAAGAGCATTAATACAACAAAATATATCTGTTGGTAAAATAAATCAATTTTATCTATGTAATATCTAAAGTTAGAATAAATATTAAAAAACCAGTTATCGTAAAAATAATTCATATTATGAAAAAATATTTACATTTGAGCATAAAGTGAATCAGGACTCATTGCAGGTTTATTGTTATACCAACCTGTATCATATCTTTGATAACCTACTGGAGAGTTCCATAGTTTTATAGCTTGACCTGAGCAGACATATTCAGTATTAATAAAATTAACCCCATATAGTATACCATAATTTGCTTTATATCTAGTATCTCTAGTTCTAGAGTTTCCATTCCAGTCATATGTACCATTTGAACCTAAGTCAATTTTTACACCATTTCTATAATTATTTCTATATCCACTTCCAAAAACCATAGAATCCCAATATTCTTTTGTAGCATATATTCCGCTATTTTTGAATCCATTATATTTGCTTCTGTTAGTTTTCAGATCTATTTCAACATCAACAGTAAGAGCATCGTTATCACAAATATTATTTACACTAGCTCCATTATCGTTACTACATCCATTTTTACCTGGAAAATTACCGTCAGACCAAGTATTACTATCTGTAAAATTCCACCTACTAAATGTATTATGACTACCGTAATTATTCCAAAATTCTACAAAAGCATGTCCTGGCCCATTGTATCCATTACTACATTGTCTTTTTGAATTATCACACAATATATTGGAAGAACTATTAATAGCCCACATCGTCATTCCCATTCCTGTGCCAAAGTTATTGTAACCTGCTCTGACTTGTTGGTTTGATCCACTGTGGCAACCCCAAAGACCAAGATTTGATCCTGAGTTTACACCTCCAAAACCATCAACGCATAAATCAGGTCTAGAAACCAATGACAATC
>JAYWGE010000032.1:0-8585 GCA_043778455.1 bacterium | reverse complement strand
TAGTTTCAAAACCTCACCTAACCTCTCCTACAGGAGAGGAATATAATTCCGTTGCGTTGCAAAAGTAACCCCTTAATAAGGGGCAAACTTAGTGATGATGTTAATTGATAAGTATGGTTTATTCGGAAAGAGGTCTATTATAAAACTGTAATCAACGTGGGTATAAAATCACCTCTACGACAATCTAAAACTCTAAATACTCCAAAATCTCTTTAGTTATCTCCAGTCCAGTTAATTTTTCTATCCAAATCCAAGCAGGACATTTGTTTATTTCCAAAAATACATATTCTTCTTTAGCAGAAAAAATCATATCCACTGCAGATAATTCATAGCCTAACGATTTGGATAGTTGTAATAATTGACTTTCTACCTCAAAAGGTAATTGGATTTTGGTGTGAGGTGTATTTTTTATGTCGTATTCTCTCCAGTCAATTTGGGTTTTTTGGTTTTTGGAGGCTTGACTATCTATTTTACAGGCAAAAATTTTATTTCCCACAATCGTTACTCTAATTTCATATTTTTTGGCAACATAGCCTTGGATCATCATTGGATAATAAATTTTATCTACAAAACTCTCGTATATTTTTTGACCTGTTAATTTTTTGGTCAAACCAAAGTATTTATTAACTCCATCTTTGGTAAAAAACTTGTTGCACAGTGGTTTTAGGGCATATTCTGTGTCAGGGTTCAGTTCCAAAAGTCTAATGTCAGATGTTACAAAGCAATCAGGGATACTAAGACCAAGACTGTTTGCCAAGATAAGGTGGTGTAGTTTGTATTGATCTTGAAATGATTTGGTTGGACTGTTGATACACTTGATGTTATTTCCAAAAAACATATTATTTGCCATATTCATAAATTCTTTGTTGCAATAATCTTCTAAATGAGATATTTTGGAGTCAAAATTATATTTTTTACCTTCTGGATAACCATAAAACCAAATACCTGAAATATCCTTTATGTTAATTTTTGAGTTTGGTGTATGCAAAACTTGGGTAATTTGTTGGTTTTTGACACAAAAAGATAGTTCAAAATTAAAATTATTGATTACGACAAAGTTATCATCTAAATCAGTTTTACCTTCTGACATTTTGGCAATAATATGCTTTGTGTGAGTATTTTTGATGTTATTAAAAATTAGTTTCATAAGTTTTGTGATTAAAAATTACCCCTTATTGAAGGGGTTGAACTATTGGTTTCAGATTAGTTTTTAAGATTGTTAAGTTTTTTATTCTTCACCTTGAATACTTGTGCCACGAGCAGTAGCTTCTTGCTCCGATGGGTCTGTTTTGATTTCTTGTTCTGATAGCTCTTCAAAAATTTGAGATAATGATTCATTCATAATATATATAAAATTAAGGTTTGTAAAATTAATTTTGGGTAGATTTTAATTTGTTCTACTTATTAATAATAGTAATTTTTTTTTTTGTCAAGAAACATATTTATTTTTACACAAATTTTACCCTTTACAAGATAGTTTTTTTGTGCTATAATATTAAGATAAGGTACTCCAAAGTAATCCAAAAATTACTAAAAATACCCATACAACACTATTAAAGACACAAACTATAACCCAACAACTCTATGTACGAATTTGATATATCCCCAAAATTATTTACCAGTAACACTATTGATCTCTATAAGCCCAAAGTTACCCACTATGTCTCCAACGATGTTTTGCATCGCAAGTTTGCCGATTGGATTGTGGACAAAACTCTTGAAATCAGTGCTGAATATGGCACGACTAGACTTGGTCTCTCCAGTGGCTCTGTCCTAAATGAAGTCTACAAAACCCTTGCCAATAGCGATGTTTTTCCACCTGAAGATGTAGAGATCTATGCCACCAATGAAGTCTACAAAACTAACTCAGTTCAAAAACAAATCATCCAAAACTTAACCAAATCCAAACTAATGGAGGCTAGGTATTACGAATTTATCAATACCGCCCAAGATATTGATTTGGTTGCTGTTCGTTATGCCGAAATTTTGGATCAATTTGATGGTGAAGAAGGTTTTGATATTTGTGTTCTTCAAGTTAATGGCAAAGGTGAAATAGCAGGACTTACTTCCAATGGAGCGGGTTTGGGTGGTGATGAAAATATGGTTGTAATCAATGGTCAAAACATAACTGTTTCCATTCCGATGATCCTCAAAAGTCGACACATTGCACTGGTTATTCAGGATGATAATGACATTCTGGAAGAATTTTTAGGTGGAAACAAATCAGCTCACCAATTTCCTGTCAAAATCTTATTAGCTCACCCTGATGTTCATATTTTTTACCATCTTGATATTTAATAGCTAAATTCACTCTAAAATGTACAGTTATCAAAACTAATTATTATTGTGCTTGAGGGGATCTTTCGCTTTGCTCAAGATGACAGTTACTGTAAATTTCTATAAACCTAGTTAATATCTACTTTGTCTAGTTCTTGTTGTATTTGGATATATAGTAAAAATTAAGACTAAAATTCTCCCTATACTAAGGGAGTTTATAATTTATTGAGGTGTATTTATAAAACTAGGAAGCTCGGACAGCATCTTTGAAGTTTTTACCAACTTTGAAACCAGCAGTTTTGTATGCTGCAATTTTGATTTTTTCTTTGGTTTTTGGGTTGACACCGTCTCGGGCTTTTCGTTCAGCTTTGTAAAAAGTACCGAAACCTGTCAATTTAACATCGTTACCTTGGCAAACCAAGTCTACAACAGCATTAAGAACAGCATTAAGACATTTCTCAGATTGAATTTTGGAGATACCTAGATCTACAGCTAGTTTGGAAATTAGATCGGATTTGGATAATTTTGGATTTGCAACTTTGACAGCAGGAGCGACAACTTTTTTGGTAGTAGACATAGTGAATATAAAGTGTTTGTAATTATTTTTGAGATTTTTTTGAGTAATTTTTTTAAATATGAATTTAATTTAAATTGTTTACCCGTTCTATACAATTGTAAACTTAATTTTAGTTTTTGGCAAGTTTTTGTGTCTTTAACAAGGTTTTTTTGAAGTTTTTAACAAAATTACCCAAATTTATTTATTTTAGTTTTTGGCTTAAAATAGAGGTTTTTAAGATATTTTAATTGTCATTGTACCAACTATCAAGTAGAAAACAGTTTTTTGAGTAAAATAGCCAAAAAGCCACAAAAACTCTGATTTAATAATGATTTTAAGATTTTATTTTAAGATTTAAACCCTACTAAAACTCGCTTTTGATTGTTTTGATCTATCCAAATTTCGGTGATATAACCTATTTTTTCTAGCAGAACTTTGGCAACTTGAATATTACGAGGATCCAGCTCCCAAACGGTCAAAAATGGCAAAATATCACGTTGAGACTGTAGTTGAACCAAAATTTGTCTATAGAGTTCCAAACCATCTTCTCCAGAATACAAGGCTAATTGTGGCTCAAAACTAACATTAAACTCTTTAGCTTTAACGATATCAGTGGTTGGTAAATATGGCAAATTGGCAACCAAAAACCAGTTATTACTAAATTTGGGTAAAGCGCTTAAACCATCAGATAAGATAAAATTACACCTTTCAAAAATTTTAGTCTGTAGATTTGCTTCTGCATTGATTTTGGATGTATCCAAGACTTTTTGGTCTATATCCAACAAATGAAATTGACCAAGGTAAACACCTAATTCTCGTACCAAATACAAACCTATCAAACCACTGCCCGTACCAAGGTCTACTCCTGTAATTAGATTTTGATAATTAGGTTGAAGATTGGTTCTGGAACTAGTCTGGAAATTGCTTTTTAAAATTATTTGAACAACTTTGGGAAGCCACCACTCAGTCTCTTCTCTGGGTATCAATATTGCATTGTTTAATTTTAATTTTAGACCCAAAACTTCCACCCAACCCACAACATAATCCAGTGGCACACCCGATTGTAACAACTCCAACTTTTGATCTAAAAGCTGATTTTGAGAATCATTTAACTTGTAGTTACCCAACATTACATCAAGAATATCAATGTCAAATAATTTGGAAATAAGAAGATTTTTGTGGTTTTGGATCATTTTTTGTGGTTTTTTGTGGTTTTTTGTCCACTATTGTCCATTGGTTGTAGTTTCTTTTCCTGCAAAATTAAATTGTTCACCTGTAAAATTGTCAATCGCTGTAATGGTTGGCACACCAACTAATGAGGTCAAACTTGGGTCTTCAGTCTCAAAATCAAAAGAGACTAAAAGTGGCGGTTTGTCTTTGGCAAGTCCTGTGTAGGGAATAATTTTATTCATTGCAAAAATAATGGTGCCGTTAGTTGGGTTGTATTCAAAAGTGGAATTTTCAGGTTTGACTAGACTTTTTGGTTGATAGGCATCTGGCGGTAAGGTGGTAACCGCTATAATATTTAGACTGTCAATTTGATTTTGCTCCGATTGTATTGACCACTGCACTCGGTAGCGTTTTCGGTTGGATTGAGTGTTGGAAACAATAGGAACTTCTTGTGTGTCTAACTGGGTAAACCTGAGATTGGAGGTCATTTTGTAAAGGTCGCCACTGACTGCAATATCCTGTAGATTTAAGGCTCTAATTTTGACTTGGGGCCTGATGTTATATTCGCCCTGTGGTTTTTTGTTGACCAAAACTGTTGGTTTGACCGTAATAGAATAAGTCAATCTACCACGAGCCTGAGGAGCAATACTGACTAATTCTGGAGTATTGTTACCCACCCATTGGATTTGAGAGTTGTTGATATATGCACGGTTGCCACCTGTAAAAGCTACCGTTTTAAGATCTAATAATTTACTTTGATCGTCCACAAATCCTAATATTTCAGCATTTTTAATTACATCTTGAGACTGGTTAAAATAGTCAATGTTAAAGGTTAACACCTCCCCAGGAGTAAAAGTTTTATTTTCTTTTTCAATACTTGTGCTAAGAATAATCGGTAAACTAGAAACCGTTACATCTTTAATGGCGTTTTTAAGATCTTTGTATTCGTTAGTGTTGCTTTTTTTGGAAAGAACTACCCCCAAAGCTACCTTTTGTTCACTTTTTACATTGACTACCCCTTTTAGAATCAGTGTCTGCTCTGACAATCCTGCCAAACGACTAATGTACCAAATGTTGTCGCCATCGCTAGGTGAAGTAATTTTTTGGGAAGTGTTACTAGCTGTAAATTGGCTACTAACATAATTGAAGATATTTCCTGCAGGGTAATCTATTTTGAGTCTGAGGTCTTGGAGGTCATTTTCTTTGATATTCTTAATTTTGATTACAAATTCGGCTTCTCCACCATTTTGAACCACAGGTGTACTTGGAGCAATGCTTAGTTGAATTTCGGGACTAGTTACTCTGGTTCTAAGCCCAACAACTTCTACTTGTCGTCTGTTATTTTTGGTGGTAGCAATGACAGAAGGCGTATAAGTTAGTTTGCCTTGCATCAGAGTTTCTATGTCTACTTGGGCGTTTAGGAATCCTTCTATGCTAATTATGGTTTCTTGGGATCCTATACCAACTCCATCCAAACGATTGATTTTGAACAGGTTATTACCGACATCAGGTTTGTAATTCAAAAAATTGGTGAGCTGAAAATCTTGGTCATAAACCATATCTAGTTGGAGATCCAAAATTGGTGCAGTTTCGTTATTTCTAAGTCTAATTTCCCATTTCCCAGGTGTCCCTTGTGGTAAAGATTTTGGACCGCTAATGGTTGCCATCACATTGCTAAAAGGCAAAGAATCTGTAGATTGGAGGTCATTATTACCAAAAATTGCCACCGCCACAAGGCTAATTATAATTAGTAAAACTATACCTCCAGCGATTCCGACATACAAAATATTTTTTTTTATAAAGTCAAGAATTTTTTGGGTTGGGTTAATTTTTTCTACCAAAGTTTCCACACTCACTTCTTGATTTTCATTATTTTGGTCAAAAGTTCCGTTAATGTTAAAATCACTGTTTATCGGTTGGCTGTTTACTTGATAAGAGTTATTTTGATTGGTATTTGACAGGTTATTTACTAAATTGGTTGTTGGATTTACTTGGTTATTGATTGGTCTAAAATTTTGAAATTGAGTTGGGTTAGGTTGTTGGTTTTGATTCTGTTGCGAATTATATTGCTGATTGTATTGCTGATTGTATTGATTATTTTGATTGATAAATACAGGTGGAACGGACAAGTTGTCTACACCTAAATCAGATACATCAGATGTGCTTTGGTTACCAATGATAGGAGTAAAACCATTAGATTTGGATTGAGGGGTAACGGGTTGGGGAAATATGTTGTTTTGGTTATTTGGCATAATGTTTATTTTGGATTTTATATCTTAATTATATCACATATCTATAGTTTTGGTCAAGAAAAATAACCCCATTTGGAGTTTTGAGTTTTTTATTTAGGTTTTTTGGCACGGATACTAGGAATCGGACCTAGAACTGGGGTTTTGGAGACCCTTATTTTACCACTAAACTATATCCGTAAATGATTGTCTAATTTTTTGTTTATCTCTAATTCAATTATAAGTTATTCTTGGTTTCTTGTCAAGTATTTTTGGTAGTCATTCCGAATCAAAACCATAGCCAAAATGCACCAAATCATATAGTAAAATACTAAAGATAAAACCACAACTACACCAGCATCAAGGTCTTTAGAAAACAGATTAGACACCAAAAACAAAAATATTAATTGTCCTGTCATTGCTAATAAAGACAAGATCATTGGCTCCAGTTTTTTTTGTTTGGTATATAGATATTTATCCAAAATCTCTTTAATTGCCTGAAAAAATAGTCTAAAAGCTCCCACTTGTACCAACAAAATAATATATTGCCCTTGGTTTTGACCTTTTCCAAATAACTCAAAAAACCAAATTACCACAGGTGAAAAAACTATTGAACCAACCGAAACCGCCAAGCCCAGCCAAATTCCTTTTTGTAAATAGCTAGATAATTTGTTCCAAAATACGCTTTGAGGCAAATTTTTGTTATTTAATACCTTGTTCAAATCTGGAAAAAATACAATACCAATAGCTGTAATTACCACAAAAAACGCCCCTTGAATGGAAGTTGCCAAGTCAAAAGCGGTAGCTTGTCCGCTGGTTTGAAACAAAAAACCCAAAGCTAACCCTGACACTGTAAAGCCATCAACGATAAACATCCTAGGTACAAAGGATTTTAAGGTGGCAACCAATTCAGTTTTGTATTTTGTAAAACCATTCCAAATATCTGTAGGTAAGTCAAAACCACCATGGATTGCCGAGGCAATGTACAGAACACTGGACAAACTGCAACCAAAAACTAGCCCAATAGTAATAGCAATAATGTCATTTTTGTGATATAAAATACCCAAAATACAACTAATATTAGTGATAATTCCCGCTAGAGAAAAAACAACAAATTTATTTTTAAGATTCAAAACTACACCAAATAAAGCTTGTAAGCCAAAATTGATAGACACCAAAAACGACAAGCGACTGATCAAAATATAGTCATCCAATAGTGAATTTTCAATAGCACTTTGCCATAGTTTGGGATTGAGGTATTCCAATAATTGTGGAGTAAACACACAGCTAATACCCATAACCACAGTCATAAATATCGTTAAGATAACCAATATCAGAGAGATAAATTTATTAAATTCTTTGTCGCCCTTGGTTTCCAAAATCTGCCCTGCCACAGGCAAAACACTGCTAGCCAACGCCCCCATAAAAAAAATAGCGGTAATAGTGCCAGAAATTCGCTCAGTACCAAATAAAAAAAGGTCAGCATTAATTTTGTCGTATTGGTACAAAAAAATACTTCTAGCAAATCCCAAAACTCTACTAGCCATATACAAAGATGTAATAAACAAAACTGATATGACGGTAGGGCTGTTTTTGATTTTGTGAATGGATTTTTTTAGTTTTTGAATCATTTTATTGTTTAAGATTTTACTCCGCTGGTTTGGTATTTGATTTGTAGATTACCGCATTATAATACAAAGCTATTAGTGGAGAAATGTGCCAAAACAAATATCTAGGCGACCATAGTTGTTTTTCCAAATAAGTTTGGGATATATTGGAGTTTTCTAGTCCACCAAAAAAAGTGATTATATTCTTGTCAAAAATATTACTAGGCATCGGGTTGGCAAAAATTTTGTTGGTTAGATAAACCTGAAAGCCAAAAATAATGAAAATCAAAATAGGTTTACCGATACTAGACATTTTGATATCTTTGTTGGTGTGCAACTCCAAGGGCATTACGATAAAATACTGCACCAAAGCCACAAACAAACTGAAGCCCAAAAAAACAATAAACCAGCTTTTGTCTCCACTAAAAATATCTCTAAAAACCGTATAAATCAAAACATTATTGAGCCACGAGGTAACTCCAATAACCATACTTCCCAAAAAATCTAACTGCAACAAAAACGATGAAATCAACAAAGCGATGTAGTAAGATGAGAAAAATTTTAAGTTAAAGTTGGGTACAAATTTTGCCATAGTTGTTGTATGTCGTATTTTTATGTTTGAATAGTTTTTTGAATAGCCTCTTATAATTAAGAATACACTTTGTTGGTAGGTTTTGTCAAGTTGGGTTTGAATTGAAGTTTAAATTTTCTGAGTTTTTTATGTTTTTTACTTTATGGTAATAAAAA